>JALWQQ010000120.1 GCA_027083075.1 Campylobacteraceae bacterium | reverse complement strand
CTTGTATACAATCGTTCTAACGGAAGCTATCGCTTCACCTCAGGTTTGATCCTCTGTAGCCCTTAACGCAAAATGCGCAACCTTTCAAGGAATAACTACATGTGAATTTCATCGATCCTATCCGCCAAAGCGGATTTGGAAGCGTGACTATATCAAAAAAACGATAAAAGTATGCTTTAGCCGCAATACACGGCTATCGAGAGAGGCTTAGAAGGTGTAGTTGATGCCGATCATTACGACGGGGTACCACTTATATTTCTTTGTCTTATCTGCGATATTTTTACGCTCGTTTTCCACTTCGGTGTCGATGGTCTTTTGCAGTGTTGCCTTACCAGGTGCATTAGCATCGACATAACCTTTGGCATAAATATTGGGCGAACCTTGATAGAGTACACCGAGATCAAAGGTAAATCCCCATCCTTTTTGGCGTGAATCATTCCCCCATCCGATACCGGCATAGGGTGAAAAGTTGTTAAAATCGATCTTGGTATCCAGGTGCCCGAGCTCTTTACCGGTAAAAGTCCGATTACCGACACTGACACTCTGTGTATCCGCCGGTGTTGCCACACCATTAAATTTATTGCCGTTATAGTATGCACCGGCACTCATTCTAAAGGCATTCTCAAATGGGTAGTAATCTGCCAAAAGCCCTGCTGTCAAAAGCTTGAGCGATGCATCGTATGACACCTGATCAAGGGTCTCCGTACGATTAAGTTTGAAGCCGTTCAGGTTGAGTCTCAATGCAAACTTGTCATTGATCGCACGAGAAATATCGACACCTATTCCCAGCGTACCTGCCTTAAGCGCCGCATTGTAACCGTAGGGGTTAGACGTGTTTTCCTGAACCGCATTATCGTTTACATCGGCGGCAACGGGCGCTTCGACCACCGGCTCCATCGGCGGCGTAATATCGCCGCCTGCATACAACAATGTTGCGCTGCCCGCTACAGCAAGTAGAAACATTTTTCTCATTCGTTTATCCTTTTTGAAAATATTACCGAAATATCGAATTGTGCTCAGTATAGCATAGTTTAGATTAAACCGAAACTCAAAATTCAATTCTACATCGCATCGTATCTAATAACCATGCTAACCAGTCACCTAGAAGCTGCGGAGTACGACTTGAAACCGCACAAATACGATCATAACGTAAATTTAAAAAATCTTATTTTGCCATTTTGATTAGATAAGTATCTTAAGCGACATCTCAAGGTGTCGATGTCGCCATAGCATCGGATGGGTTGAAATACAACTTAACCGACTTAGTCGAATTGTTATCTGATATCGCAGTGAAGTAGATTGCAATGTCGTCAACATATTCGTAATGCAGTTGTGCCGTTACGGTTTTATTCGTGTTGTTTTTCCCGCTAACCGTTAACATATCTCCGACAACGGTATAGTGAAAAATTTTGTCAAAGGTTGTATTGTTGTCTTGCATTGTCGATACGTTTAAAATCCCGCTCGGCAGGAAGGTGAGTGCATTGATCATAGTCCGAATGCCGGAAATCGTACCGTTGATATCATAAGTAGTCATTTTGCTCTTAGTGTAGAAGGTATGATTGGCAAGCAAAGCATAAAGCGTACCGTCATTGCCGTTTGCCGCTTCAGTTAGGGCACTTTTTGCATCTTGCCGACTAAGATACAAGGTTATTTCGCCGTTACTATCATGCGCCTTTATCGTGCTACCGATCTTATCAATAACCAATCGTTCTTTCTGCGACACTTTTATCGCATTAGTCTCGAAGCCAACGGGCATCATCTTCGTGTCGTTATTGTCAAAATAAACTTTAGAAGCATTGTGATTAAAAGTAACAGAGTGCACCTTGCCTTTATCAATATAGTATAGCGTTTTATTGGAAAAGTAGTTTTTTAAATATGCAGCGGAATAGACCGAACCGCTGCTACCGCCTTGAAGAACGTTCAAATAGGCTTCGGCTTTTGCTTTATCACGATAGAGTCTCATTTTAAACGGTTGTGCACCATTTCCAAAAAAGAGAGTTGCAGCCAAGTATCCCTCCCTCAATCCCAAAATGCCGAGGTGTGTATTGTTAAGATCGGTAAAAATAACGCTCTTGCCACGTATCTTGATACCGGAAGCATAACGTTTTCCTCGATCCACTCCGCTAAGCACTTCCGCATTGACTTGTGTCATGCTGCTGTCAAATCGAATACGAAACAGGATGGGATTGCTACTATTGCGATCAAAGCCGACACCATAGAGTGTTTTTCCCCTCAATAACCCTTTGGTTATACGAATCTTGGTGTGCTCAAGATGTTGTATAACCTCCGCTTTGCTCTTCACCGTACCATTAAAATCGCTAACATTATTCTCTATTTCCGTCACAACGGTTAGCAACTCGATATCGTCTTTCGGTACACGATTTAGCCTGTTTTTCTTAAGTATACCCAAGAGCGCTTGACGCACTTTTGAAGAAATTTGAATACCGTTGCTCAAATCACCATCCACATCGATAGATTGCAAAAAACGCGCAACAGTCAAATTATCCTCGACAATCTTAACTCCGTTTGCCAAAATATTCGACGGCACATCTTTCAATCGTATACCGCCCAACTCAAAACGACACCCTTTTCCCTTTTCAAACAGAAACGTACCGTTTTCATCGGTTATGCCTTTCTCGTTACCACAACGATAATTGACACCTTTTACCGCAGCATCCACATAATATCCTACACCCGTTGCGGGTGACAAAGGTGTCATTGCATTATTCCCATCCGAAGCACCGCCTCCACCGCAAGCCACCAACATGAGCGATGCAATCAATACTACAAAGTAATATACACGCACCATTTGTTCTCCTTTTAATTGTTATATCTACAAACTATTTTACATTCACAACCTAAAAACACTCTTAGGCTCCCTGTAGCGCTTTAAGCTTCTCTTTGACCGCCTCGACATGCCCTTTGACCTTGACATTTTTCCATCTTGCGGCGATCTTCCCTTCGGGATCGACGATAAAGGTAGAGCGCACTACGCCCATATACTCGCGTCCGTAATTTTTCTTTAGCTGCCAGCACCCTACCGCTTGGCAGAGCGCCTTCTCTTCATCGCTTAAGAGCGTGATCTTTAAGTTGTGTTTCTCGATAAAATTGCGATGGCGCTTGGGCGAATCGGGACTTACACCGATGATCACGGCATCCAAACCTTCAAAATCGGGTAACGCCGCGGTAAAGTCACACGCCTCCGTCGTACACCCCGGTGTATTGTCCTTGGGATAAAAGTAAAGCACCATCCACTTGCCCTTAAGATCACGCAAGCAGATCTCCTCTTCATCTTGATTCGGCAAACAGATATCGGGCAGCGTATCACCAACTTCTAACATACATACTCCTTCTTTAATTTCTAAGTTTTTAATTTCTTTGGTAGTATATCACAATGAGTGAAAAAAATATCCAAAGCAAAGAAGAGCTACTCCAAGAGATCGAAGCGTTGATAAGCTACGGAAAAGAGGAGCCGACGATCAATCCCGATCTACTGACCTACTTGAGCATAAAGGATTTACAAAGCATCAAAGCAAAGCTTCTCGAACGCGTCAAGACCTTAAGCGAAGAGGATAAAGCGTGGTTGGCGCAATTTCGCAAAGAGCATTGAAGCTATCTTCCGTGTCGTAAATCCTCCGAGCGATCGAACTCGATATTGTACTTTTTTAAGATCTCCGGTGTCTTTGCCAGCGCCTCTTTGCGGTCAATGATTACGCGAACACCTTGCTTGTTTTCCAAAGTAATATAGTCACCCTTGGCATGGCGCAAGAGATCATAAAACGCTTTAAAGGTAGCAAAACGCTTTCCGTTGATCTTTTCGACGGGCCAAAGCGCAAAGTCATAATAGCCGCGACTCATATCGGAAGCTAAGACCTTCAACAGAGCGACGATCTCTTGCTTTTGTTCTGTCTGATACTGTGACGCCAAGTAGCTCAGTGTCACGCGATTGCGCGCCGTTGCACGAATGAGATTACGCGTCACGGGCGAAAAGACATAGCCGCCATAGATATAGTAAGTCGGCATCTTGTCGTATCGTGTCGTTTTGACCAAAAACATATCGTCGGCATGATACTTAAGCTTGCCGCAACGATGCAGTGCCTTGCCCGCTCTTATGAGATCGAAGCAGACCTCTTCGCCCATCTGATGTTTGTCGACAAAGTAGTAGAAGTTGGTATACTCGTGCCTACGAAACTCCGCCGTTCCGTCATCCTCTATTTTGTGTCCGTCGACAGCAGTCAAGATATCGCCCGGTTGCAAAATCTCTCTAAACGAAGAGTGGTAGAGCAGCTTATCGACCAAGATACCGCTTTGGTTTTCATCGATCTTGTAGTAACGGCGCAATGCAGGATTGGTAAGCTTTTGTGTCACCAGCCCCAAGTCGGCAAAACCGTCGATCTTACCATCTTTGAAGTCCTCTAAGAAGTGCCTCACCATCGTGACGGGTACAAGATAACCGATGTTTTGCGAACGGGTAATCATCTGCATCGCTACGCCGACGATCTTACCGCCGGAGATAGCCGGACCGCCGCTGTTGCCCGGATTGACCGCCGCATCGACCTGCACCGACAAAAACGATTCGCCGCTATGGGCATAGACATGGTGCTCTACGCGAGAGACCACTCCGATCGTAGCCGAAAGAGTATTGCCGCCCATCGGGTAGCCGTAAACAACGATGCGCTGCTCCACATAAGGAAGCGTACCTAAGTCAAGTGGCGTTACCCCCTTGAAAAACGCCTGCTTCTCTACCTGCAAAAGTGCCAAATCCGCTTGGTGTGACACTGCCGCCACCGTAGCGATATAGCGCTTGCGCTCACCGTAGCGCTGCACCTCGATAAAGGCTTGATCCGCTACCACATGGGCATTGGTCAAGATATATTTTTTGCCCTCGAAAGCGATGATAGAGCCAGACCCCGTGCTTTTGCGCATCGTCGCATTCCACGGTGAGATATAGTCGGGCACCTTTGCAACCGTATAGATCTTGACGATCGCCTGTTTGATCGTATCGTCTGCCTTAAGCGGGGGTGTCTGTACCCCGAAAAGCAAGGCGGTAAACAGTAGCAACACTATGGCTAATCGCATCGACTCTTCTCCTTTACAAACGCCTCCGCATCGATCGCCTCGATGCCGTGTTCGATCGCCTTTTTTGCCATGATGCCCGGTGCATCGATGCGCAATAGATCGCCTTGTGCATCCCACACGGAAGCGCTACACACCCCGCAACTCGGGCTTCTATCTTTGCCGATAAAAAGCGTGATATCTTGATGTGCCTTGAAAAAGGCATCGGCATAGCCCTCGATCGCAAAGGTGACATCTTGTCCTTGACGACTCGAAATCGCCCTTGCGCCTGCCTCGGTCTCAACCAGATCGATCGTCGGACGCGGGGTACCGAAACAGTGATCTTCGGGACAAAAGGCAACAATATCGACATCTTTCAAAAGCGAAAGCAGTGTGTCGTTTTTTCTATCGGTGCCGTCATAGCGACACGGGTTACCCAGCAGGCAAGCCGACACGGCGACTTTTTTGCGCTGTTGCATCATTAGAAGATAAAGAGTAGGCTATAGACCCAAGCGCCTGTAAGCATCGTCGCCCAGATGCCGATATAGGTGCGATACCCGTCTCTTGCATGCGCTTTTGAGTAGACACCCGGTAGCGCCTTGGATTTTCTATAACGGTGAGCGGTTACCAAGG
>JALWQQ010000119.1 GCA_027083075.1 Campylobacteraceae bacterium | reverse complement strand
TTTTTAAAAGAGATAGGTTTTGTAACCGACGAGGGGGATGAGCAAAGCTTTATCCTTTCGTTATTTCATAAATCCTCACACAGGTGTGTTGCCACTGTGCGCCTCTTTTTTCTTAACGAAAAAACAAAGATAGATAAGCCACCCCTCTATCAAACCGTCCCACCCTCGAATACAATCGATCGACTCTTAGAGAAGTTGCCCGTATATGAGCTCTCGCGTGCCGCTTTTACACCACAGATGCCACGACACAAAAGACTTGGTGGTCTCAAACTGCGTCAACAACTCAGTTTTGAGCTAATGATTGCAACACGTATGATTTTTCTGCTCTATCCTGCATATACAATCTTTGCGCTCATGGAACCACCTCTGCACCGTATCCTTAAGCGCCAAAATGTAAACTTCGAGCAAATCTGCGAACCGGCAGACTGCTTTGGAATCTACCGTACTACTTACGCAATCCCCTACCGCAAACTCCTTGAAGAGACCGAACCGACAATGGGGCGCATCACCCGCTACTATCTCAAACGGCTCTGCAAAGACCCCTCGGGGCTCTGGCGCTTTGTCGACAACAACCCCTACTTAGAGCGTAGCGATATACGACTCGAGGCGCTCTGTGACGCTCTTAAGCGTCACGGCGACGCCGTCACCCTCGCACAACTTTTGCAGACGGAATGTCTTGCAAAGTAAAATTGTTATCCTCAAAACGCTTTGCTAACGCTTTTATCTTTGAAGCCTTCAGTAGAGCATATGGCAAAATCGCAAGCTCCTTAACAGCTCGCACGATAAGGTTACCGACACTTACTCCCTCTATATAATTAGAGATCAGTGTGTCTCCCATACCGCCATAACTTCTGTAATCATCTGTCGTAAATCGATTTAGAAACGGTAGACGTTTTCTCAATAACAATAGTTCACTTTCTCTTCTGCCAACAGCGCTACGATGATTCGGAAAAGTAGGTGTAAAGACCCAATTTAGATTAATGTTCGTATCTGCAAGTGTCTCTACAGCGTGGATCCAGTAGCGAGGCAAGAAAAGCATTTCCCCCTCACTTGTCTCAAAGGTAAAAACATCGTATGTCTTGCTATTTGGAACAAAGTTTTCATCTACCAATGAAACAAACATTAAAGGTGCAGAGGGCAATGGCGTCGAGGGGGAAACGAGCGTCCAGCGCTTGCGGCCCGCAATTTGTAGATTGAAGCCGTGCAGACTATTACCGTCATAATGATAGAGGGTTTTATGAGCATTCGGTTGCATGAAAATTCTTGCAGGCAAATCACGCATGGACATATCCTTTCGTCCTAACACCTTGCGAACCAAATCCGGCACAAACGCTACGGTTTCAGGAAGGGTTGCATCAAACCAACCGATATTACGACGATCCTCTTTTTTAAAATGTGTGTATATAAATTCGGGGGTGATTTTTTTAAACTCATCTTTTACAACACCCGTTAAAACAACAGGTTTTTCAGGCAAAAGATAATCTTGAACAAATCGATCGTAATCCAAGCTGTCAATGGGAATCTTCTCGATTTCAAGTTGCATAAGATCATTATATAAAAGAAATTATAAATTTTAATTTAACTCAGAAACCCAAAAAGACATGGGGTCATGGCTTAACTTTTAACTTTTTCAACACCTTTGATATCGCGGCATCTATTAAATGCAGATGCCTTGCCACTTCACTTTGAGCAAAACCATCGGTCACCGCCTTTTGGATAGCCCTGTTTCTTTCGCTTTTTGTCATGCCGTCACAAAAGTACTCTTCAAGTGTTTTTCTCCCGCTCACACTCTGTGGTGCACTTTTGAATTTCACCGCCTTTTTTTGAAACTCCCTTATATGCCGCCGCTCCTCTTCATCCGATGCAACACCGAGCGATTGTAAAAGCATAGCGCTATCGCTAAACCATCTCAACACAAAACTCTCTTGCATACACTCCTTTAGTTTGCCATGAAACTTGTCGTACACAAAGCTAAAAGGATAGACCCCTACCCTATCGACAATATGCGCTTTGAGCGGATTGTGTTCCGGATATCTAAACAACGTATAGAGATACTTTTCATCAAAGACATACCAAGACTTAAATCTATCTTGCCACAAGTGCCCCACACGCTGATATCTTTGGCATCGACAAATGTCACTCTCTTCTCAACGCCACGGTTGTAGATATGGTGAAAACCGGGTGGCTCTATCCTCAATCTTCTTGCCATGAATACCCCCTAAAACTTGCGTACGAGAAACTTTGTCTCTTTGGCATCCTAACACGAAAAGTTAAAAGTTAAGCCCTGACCCTATAGACAACCGCGTACATCAGCGGGACATAGAAGAGATTGAGTATCGTCGCCCATGCCAGTCCGTACCCGAGCGAGACCGCCATCGGCTGGATGATGAGCGCCTGCCCGCTGGCAAAAAAGATCAGCGACGAGAGTCCCAGTAGCGTGGTGACCGAAGTAAGCATGATCGGACGAAGGCGCAATGCCGCTTTGTTCACGGTCTCTTTGATAGTGTGCGTCCCCTTGATGAAGTCAAGCATGATGATCCCGTCATTGACCACCACACCCGCCAGACCGATGAGCCCCATCACTCCGGGTAGAGTCAGGTGTAAGCCCATCAGCTTCGTACCCACCAGCGCACCCAAAACCGAAAGGGGGATCGTAGAGAGGATGATAAGCGGCAGTACAAGCGCATCGAACATCCAGACCAGCGCCAAGAAGATCAAAAAGAGCGCGATGAGCGCCGCTTCACCCATCTCTCTGCGAATCTGAGCATTTTTCTTCTGCTCTCCTTTGATGATGAGCTTGTAGCCCTCCTTCTTGAACTGTTGCAAAAGCGGCGCTATGCGTGCCATCACCTCGCTTGGGGTGATGCGCCTCTTATCTACCGTTGCAAAGACGGAGTAGTAACGTTGGCCATCCTCCTTATAGAGCTTCACATACCCTTTTTTGTAGATAAAATCGGCAATCTCCCCGAGCGGTACGCGCTTCGTGCCGTCCGGGGTCTCGACCGAAAAGCGGCGAAGATCGTCGATCTTATCCTTTGTAAGCGATGCGATCTTGATGCGCACCAACCCCTTTTTGTCAAACATCTTGCCGTACTCCGCCTTCAAAAATGCACCGCGCAGCACCGAGACGAGATACCCTTCGCTAAAGCCGAGTCGCTCACCGTAGTCGTTGATGCGCAGCTTCAGTTCGCGTTCACCCTCGTCGGCATTATCGAAGATATCGCTAACGCCTTCGATCTTCGAGAGCGCCGCCTTGAGCTTGGCAAGCGCCGCAGGCACTTTATCGCTCTCTTCCGCACCGATACCGATGTCGATGTCATGCCCCACGATCCCCGTCTGCGGCACATAGAGCTCAAGTTCCTGAAAGAGCGGCTTGCCGTTGAGACGTCGTTTTTTAAGCTTCTCCACCAGCTTATGTTTAAGCTCCTCGGCGATGCGCTGCGCAAGACGCTCGCGTATCATATCGCTGTCGTCGTACTCGAGTGAAAAGATCGGCGCAATGTAGCGGTCATAGAAGTTCTCCGGCGCTTTTTCGTGTAGATTGATAAAGATATGAAAGAGGTTTTCACCCAGATCGAAGGTTTGGTTAGGGTTGAAGCGAAAGCCGATGACGGAAGTGACCGATGCGGTTTCGTTGCGGTCGATCATCGTAAGTAGCTCTTTCTCTATCTGCGTCACATACGCTTCGGTGTCGTAGAGCTTGTTATTGATGTCAACCTTGCCGGTCAGGTAGATCTGATGAGCGTCAAACTCCGGGAAGAGTTGAAATTTGGTCACCCTCAAGATCCCTGCCGTCGCCACGACGATCGCGATCACCAAGATCGCCAGTGCACGTTTTTTGTAGTGCAGCAAAAACGCCAAAAACGAGGCATAGCGTCGCTGCCACCGCTGCCAAAAGCGCCCTTTGGTGCTTTGTGTTTTTACCCCGCCGCGCAGAGAGAAGAGCTCTTTGGCATGAAGCGGCAAAAAGTAAAACGCCTCGAAGAGTGAGCTAAGCAAGAGTACCGTGATCATCACCGGCAGGACACGCATAAACATCCCCATCTTTCCGCTCATGATCAAAAGCGGCAAGAAAGCAAAGACGGTAGTAAGCGTCGCGGTCATCACCGCGGGAAACATCTCTAAAGCGCCCTCTATTGCCGCTGTTTTGGGACTTTTGCCCATCTCGATATGGCGGTAGATATTTTCCGCTACGACGATCGCTTCGTCCACCAGCATACCCAGTGCGATCAAGCCGCCCAATAGGGTCAACATATTGAGCGAATAGCCGATGATCTCCGCGGCAATGAGCGCTACCATAAAGCTTGTCGGGATGCCGAGCGCGACAACGATAGCGATACGCGCATTGACCGACAGTAGTAACGCCGCAAAGACCAAGATGAGCCCGAAGAAGATATTGGAACTAACCAGATTGAGGCGGTTTTTGATCCAGACCGACGTATCGGTATAGACCTCGAAGTCGATACCCGGATATTTGCCCTTGTACTCCTCTTGAACGATGCGCTTGATCTCTTTACTCAGTGCAATCGCATTGCCCTGCTTGGTTTTGTTGACATTTAAAGAGACATTCTCCTTGCCGTTAAAGTGTGAGATCTGCGTCGGATCGTCCAAACCGTAATAGACCGTAGCGACATCCTTGAGGCGTATCTTTTTGCCCGCGATCTCAACGATCGTCTCCGCCAGCGCCTCGGCACTCTTCTTGCCGTTTTGCGTCGAGATGTAGAGGTGTGCGCCGCGCTTTTGTACCGTTCCTGCAGGATAGATCGCCGCAAGGTCGGCTACCTTTTGATAGAAGAGCCGTTTGGGTATGCCGTAGGCACGAAGCTTATCGTCGTCAAAGAGTATCTTGACCGCCTCGTCGGTATCGCCGCGCACATCGATATCGCCGATACCGGGAAGGTTGCTGAGTCGATTTTTGAGCTTTTTGGCGGCATCGATCAGGCGCTTCTTGGGCACATCGCCCGACACCGCCACCAGCAAGAGCGGAAATTGGTGGATCTCGATGCGTGCAACGGGATCGTTCATATCGGCAGGCAGGTCGCGCTTGATTTTCGAGATCGCATCCTTGACGTCGCTGAGTACCAAAAGCTTATCTTCGCCCGGTTTTATGTCGCTTTTGATCGTAAAAGCGCCGTTGCGTATGACCGTATCGATGGTATCGATGGAAGAGAGCTTTTTGAGCTCATCCTCCAGTCCCTCTACCGCCATCTTGTCCAAGACATCGGCACTTGCGCCCGGATACGCCCCCTGAATGTCGATACGATCGAGTGCCGAAGGGGGGAAGATCTCTTTGGGTATCTTGTGGTAAGCGATGACGGCAAGCAGCAAGATGAAGAGCAGAAAGATATGGTTGATGATCGGCTTTTCGACCGCAAAACGCAAAAAGGCTTTGATCATAGCGTGATGTTCTCCTCTTCCTCTTTTTCGACGCGTATCGGGTCGAGTATCTCTTTTTTAAAGCGCAAACGCTCGATCTTGGCACGCAGTATCTTACGCTCCGCTTGCAAAGAGTCCACCTCTTTTTGCAAGCGATTGATCGCTTTACTCTCGTAGTAGATGCGATTGCTCAAATAGACCTTCAATAGCGCCAAGATCAAAGCGATGACCACCGAGATAACAATGATACTGAAGGTGCCTATCCCTATGCCGTTCTCTCTACCCTTCACGCAACAGACCCTTTCTCAAATCGAAATACCCGCAGCT
>JALWQQ010000118.1 GCA_027083075.1 Campylobacteraceae bacterium | reverse complement strand
GCAAAGCTCCGTAAACATCTTGAACTCAGCCATCGTCACATCCGCACCGTTTGTGAGGTAGTTTTTTACGATGGAGGGCGTAAGCTTGATTTCCGTGTCACCGATAGCGTATCTAACCATGATCTCTTTACTCATAGCAAATCCCTTTCTCGTTCATGAATTTTTTAAGCTCTTCCAATTGCTCTTTTGTCGCCGTTACCGTGAAGGTTGCGCGGTAGAGCTTTGGCACTTCGGGTTTTGGCGCTTGCGGCTGTTGCATCATCTCCATTGCGTATGCCACCTCTTTTGCCTGACGTTTTGCTTCAGCTTCTTTGCGTCTTGCCTCCGCTTCGGCTTTGGCTCTCTCTTGTGCCGCTCTTCGCTCTTCAAGTTCGCGCTCTTGCTTGATCTCAAGTTGCGTTTCTATTACGGCGCGATTGAGGTCTTTGTATAGGCGGTACTTTGCCATAATGCGATCGCTGTGCTCCATCGCCTCGATCGCTTCGATGTCGGACGCGACTTTGAGTAGATACTCATCAATGGTATCTTTGTAGTGCTTGTATGACTTTGACCCGAGTATCTTTAGCCCAAGGTCTTCAAATGCCAGAAAATCAAAGCCGTTTTTCTCGTCAAAGTAGGCTTTGATGTGCGCCTCTTTCTCAGCTAAGATTGCCTCGTCAACCGTTGTGATCTTCTTTTTTAGCAACGCGTCGGCTTGTTTGAAGCGTTTGGCGATATGCTCTTTGTACTTGGCTTCAAACTCAAGGTATGGGCGCATGATAAGGTCTTTGACCATCTTGCGCTGCTCTTCGAAGGTCTTAAACTCACGCCCAAGCTCCGCCCTTGTAGACTTCATAAGCTTTAGATTTGCTTCGTTGGCTTCGATGGTATCAAGCGCAAGCGATGCAATGCGTGCTTCGATCTCTTTGCCTTTTTGCTCTACGATGTCGTAGCGTATAACAGGCTCTTGCTCCAGCACGATGACGCTTTGCGTCTGTGTTTCTGCTTTACTCATCTGCTTCCTCCCACAAGTCTATGATGCTCTTTAGCGATGCGTCTCATCGCCCTCTGTACTCTTACGTGCGCCGCAAGTTGTACCGCGAGGGCGATGCCGTATGCCATGGCTTGTTTGATCTGTCGGTAAATGGGTGCGTTACGGTTGTTCATGCTGCGTCCTTTGTGATTTTTTTGATTGTGCTCATGATGCCGCCGACGATGGCGTCTGTTTTGGCTTTGCGCTTGGTCTCAAGCGCGATCTCCCAATCCAGCGTCTCTAATGCCTCTTTGAGTGTCTCGGTGTCTATCTTGCCGTCGCGGTGGCGGCGAAAGAGCTCGGCACGCACCGCTTCGGCGTACCCAAGAGGGTCGATGTCGATCCAGTGCTCGTCCGTGTAGTACTCCTCGTCGCCCCACGGCAACCGCTCTACGGCTACTACCTCTTCATAATCGATAGTGCTGTCAAGTACGCCCTCGTCGATGAGCTTGTCCGTGAGTTGCTCTACGATGTAGTTGTCGATGATCTCGTACATGGGTTTTTCCTTTTGTTAGACTGTGATTTAAGACTGTTTTTAAGTGGATTTTGGTTTAATTGGGTGTTCCTTTTTTGGAGGACACAAGACGCAATCACATGTTGCGCCCGTTGTAGTTGCAGCTACAATGTGCGAGGTAGCCCGATCTGCCAATCATTTGGCGGTCGGGCTTTTTTTTTGGTCGGATTTTGCCGGGTTGCGCGGGCGGTATCTCGCATGAAGGGTGCAACATGCACGATGTCGATATGATTGCGTCTATCGCCTATGCGCTGCTTGCATTTTACTATCTGATAAAAATGCTTGGCGGTGCATAGACGACTGTGCCGAGTGCTGCAACGCTCGGCACCCCCTGCTTTACTCTAACCGCTATCGAACCCCCCCATTTATTTTAAGAGCCCTCAAGAAGCCGCGCCGCCTTGAGGAGGACAATGAAAAAGACTCGAAAAAAATGGATTGGCGCGGCCGCCTGAGAGCTCTTTGGTATAATGACAGTTAAAAAGGATGTCGTATGATCAGTATGCCTGCGTGGAGTTTTGCCGCGTTGCTTTTTAGCAGCGCTACGCTTGGATTTGCGGTGGGGCGATACCTCAGACCTGCTATAACCTCCGAGAAAACACCATGCTATACCCCTACGGAGCACAATCTATGGTCTGTAGAAGCCACGATCGTGTACCGTGACGGTAAGATCGCCTCTTTGCTTTGTCCATACAAAAGGGGAAGCGTGTGCAAGCTTACCGATGAGCGATGCGAACTACTTGTGTGACTTACTCCATAGCCCTATCAACAAACCTACGGCAAACGCCGCTATGCAAACAAGCAGGAGCGTGTGCCACTGCATGACGGCTGTTCCCATACCGTTTCCTTTTTAAGCTCTTTGCGGAGCCATCTTTGTTTGCACTCTCTGTTTTCCAGCCTTTCGGCATTGTTTACATAGTAGTGTCTCCGATGGCTCCGTCAAAAGCTCTTTCCCCTCTCTGCCCTGCTCGGGGTGGCGTCTTGGTCCGTTGCTCGGCACGGACTTGGTTGTTACTGAACGTTATCGGTAAGTTCCGATATGAGAATGTTAGCATACCTAACTTTAGATAATTCTTAAAAATGTTATTTAAACTAACATTTCCAAAAAATATTTGGATTTTTGCTATAATGGACACAAAGGAGTTGTTATGAAAAACATAGAGCTTTTTGATCTCTACACAGGCAAGATACTCTCAAAACTCTACGAACACTTTCCGCTCAAGGTAAACATAGATGTGTGCGAGATGTTGGGGCTTGAGATAGACGAAGAGAGCCTTAACATTCCCAAAGAGTGCGATATCTTTAACGACACGGTAGAGTGGCTCAAGCAAAGCGGCTTTATCTACTACGACCATAGATTTGCCTATGCTTATAGCGGCGTTGTGCTAAGCGCCGTAGGGCTTGAGACGCTCAAGGCGACACCGCAGAGCATCAAGGCGCGCGACGGCATCGGTGAGATGATGCGCGATGCGGTGATACGCGGTAAAAACGAAGCGATCCGCACCGCCGTACGCATGGCGCTTAGTCATGCGGTAGGGTGGATGAAGTAAAGAGAGAAAAGTGTAGGTTGTCCGTTTTTTTGGTATAGTTATAAAAAAAGAAAGGAGGCGAAGATGAAGCGCTTGGTTTTGATATTGGCAGTGTGCGGCATAGCAATCGCGGGCGACCTCAATGTGACAAACAACTGCAAAGAGGTCGAGATCACAAAGTATGTCTACGAGCTTTACAAAACCTACGATGGGAAGAAGGTGTATGGCGTGGAGTACGGGCTCAAAAACAAAAGCGCTAAAGAGCTTGATCTTGATATCTCTTTGTATCCCAAAGACAAACAAGGGCACCGCATCGGCGAAAGCAGCCTTTCGCCAAACACATTAAAGCCGTATTTTGAACATCCATATAAAGATGACGAGTACTATCCTGTCGGCAAAGATATGACCACCTTTAGCGGCGATGCGGACTTGGTGATCAACTGTAAAACAAAAGCACCGGAGCCCAAAACAAACGAGATTGGTAGCATTACCTATATCATCCCTAAAGAGACGGTTGAGAGGCTTAAAAAAGCAATCGGTGCTAAAGATGAGTTTGATATAAGGCTGCAAATAGGAATGATGATCGAGTTTCTTATCAAAAGCGGTGGGCTTGAGGGGCTTGCCAAGAAGGTGCAAGAGTGCAAGAAGTGATATTGTATGGACATCTTTGGCATTTTTAGACGCAAAAAGCGCGGCAACAGGGTCTATGTAAGCGATGTAACCGAAGCGCGGTAGCTACGCCTCTACTACTTCGTAGATATCGGCTTCGACGATATCGCCTTGTGTGTCTTTGCCTACGGTGACTTTGAGTTTCACAGTCTGCTTTTTGTCAAGTGCTTTGAGTAGCGGCATATTGTCGCCAAGTTTGCTAATCGCGTTGAATGTTTTTAGCTTGTCGTTTTTAAGCGTCGCTTCGATGTGCTCGCCCGCGTCTTTGAGCGCTTTGATATAAAAATCGTCCGTAATCGTTTCGTACCCTGTCGTCTCCTCTTGAGATACGCGAAAACGCTCTGCATCTTCGTGCGTGTATGTCGTAGTATTTTCGATCGTACCGTACTCAAGACTCTCGTTTTCCTCAAGCATCTCTATGGCGGTTTTGGGCGGTCGGTTTTTGTGGCTTGCGTATGCGGTGTGGGCACTGAGCTTTTCAAGCACCCTTTGAAGCAGGGCTGTTTTTTCTTTGTCGGCATCGATGCGCGCCAACTCTTTTTTGCTCTCAAGGTAGGCTTCGTAAGATTTGTTGGCAAACCATGCGCCGATCAAAAAGAGTAGCGTGATCGTAAGCTCCGTTGTTGTCATCTTGCCAACCGCCTTTTCTATGAAAGTGTCTATGATGCTTTGTATGTCAAGCTCGAAACTGCCTCGCTTTGCATTGAAGTATAACATATCGTCGCTTGGCTCTTTGTGTGCGGCAAGCTTGAAGTATCGCTTGAAAGAGGTGCGGTAGATGCGTATGATCTTGAGCGTTTCTATGGGGATATACTCGTCGTCAAATCTGCCGCCTTGCAACTTGAACACAATAGGCTCTATCTCGTTTACTTTGATGCGAAAATACTCTTTGTCGCTCTTTAGAACCCGCAAGATCGCGTTATCGATGTCGTCAATGGCGTCTATCGCGATCGTTTCGGCAAAGAGACTCATATCACACACCTAAGCACTTTGCCGACGATCTTAAACGCGCTTTGATCGTGCGGACTGACGCGGTAGCTGCGGTAGTCGGGGTTTTTGCTGGTGATCTCCAGCTCGTGCGTAGCGGGGTCGTATTGCAAAAGCTTGACCATCAGCTCGTTGTTGTAGATGATGACATAGAGCCCGTCGGTGGTGTACTCGAAGGCTTCTTCGTAGATGACCCAGCTGTCGGGGTAGAGCATCGGCGCCATGGAGTAGCCATCCACTTGCATCAGATAGACCTTGCCTTTGGGCGGGACCTTGAAAAAGCAGCGATCTATGATCGCCTTGGCACCCGTGCCGTACTCGTCGATGCTCTCGAGGTGGTTGCCCTCTCCCGCGGCGGCTTTGAGGCTCATCACTTCGGCAACAACGGCGTTTTGCAGCAGTGCGCCCTCTTCGACTTCGCTTAGGTACTTGAAAGGATGCTTGCTTAGCTCTTCGCGGGCAATGCGTTCGCGCTTGGAGGGGTCGAAGAGGTCTTGTTCTGGGATATCAAGCGCCTTTGATAGTGTGATGAGATTTTCTACGTCAGGGCGATGAATGCCTCTTTCGTACTGAGCTATCGATGCCCTTCCTATGCCCGTTATTTCTGATAGCTCTTGCTGCGTTAGCCCTTTCGCTTTTCTTGCCCTTTTTATCCTTTCTCCAATTTGCATTGTGCCCCCTATGTAAATTAAGCAATGCTAACAAAGCGCTTGATAGAAAAACTAACATTCTTAATAAAAATTTAATGTTAATTAAGCTAACATTCACACATGGACAGACATTTACTTAAACGAGGAACTGTGAGATCGATAGCGACTGCAACAGGTGTTAGCCACTCTGCGGTTAGCCAATGGCTTTCTGGCAAAACAACCCCAAGCGCCAAGGCGGCAGCTATTATGCATAGGGATTTTAACATTCCCGTTACAGCATGGCTCGATATCCGCTCCTACCTACAATCTCATCATACCGCCAACGCTGCCGATAGCTCAAGTACAACC
>JALWQQ010000117.1 GCA_027083075.1 Campylobacteraceae bacterium | reverse complement strand
GTAATCGGCGTTTCGATGATCGATCCGTCCGATTTCGCCATCAAACCGCGCATACCCGAAAGCTGGCGAATCTGCGCCGCAGAACCCCGTGCACCCGAGTCCGCCATCATATGGATAGAGTTGAAGCCCTCTTTATCTTCTCGGATGAGCTGCATCAAGGCTTCGGCGATCTCGTTGTTGGTATCGGTCCAGATATCGATGATCTTATTGTAGCGTTCTTGGTCGGTCAAGAGTCCCGCGGCAAACTGTCGCTGAATCTCTTTAACCTCCTCTTTGGCGCGTTTGACGCGCTCCTCTTTGATCTCGGGGATCTTGATGTCATCTACCGAGATAGAGACGCCGACCTTGGTGGCGTACCTAAAGCCCATATCTTTCAGGTCGTCAAGGAACGATGCGGTTTGCGCTACACCGCCATGCTTATAGATGTAGTCGACCAAGGCACCGATATCTTTCTTTTTAAGCACTTTGTTCCAATACTTCTCGGGGACATAGTCCGGAATGATCGACTTCAAGATAAGACGCCCCGCCGTCGTTACCACAACATGGCTGTCGATAACGGTACGAATGCGGGCATTGAGATCGAGTGCGCCTTGTTCGAAAGCGATCATCACCTCGTCGATATTGGCAAAGAGCTTATGCTCACCTTTAACTTCGCTCTTCTCAAGCGTCAGATAGTAGAGCCCCAAAATCATATCTTGCGACGGCACGGCGATCGCCTTACCCGATGCGGGAAGCAAGATATTCATCGACGCAAGCATCAAGACCTTCGCTTCCGCTACCGCTTCTGAACTGAGCGGTACATGCACCGCCATCTGGTCACCGTCGAAGTCGGCATTAAACGCCGCACAGACCAAGGGGTGAAGCTGAATCGCCTTGCCTTCGATCAAGCGCGGATGAAACGCCTGAATAGAAAGTTTATGCAAGGTTGGCGCACGGTTGAGCAAGACGGGGTAGTTTTGTACCACCTCTTCCAGACACTCCCACACCTCGTTGCTCTGCTTTTCGATCATCTTTTTGGCCTGCTTCAGCGTCGTAGCATACCCCTTCTCTTCAAGCTTAGCCATCAAGTGCGGCTTAAAGAGCTCGATCGCCATCTTTTTAGGCAGTCCGCACTCATCCATACGCAAGTCGGGACCGACGACGATCACCGAACGACCCGAGAAGTCGACACGCTTACCGAGCAGGTTTTGACGGAAACGCCCCTGCTTCCCTTTGATGATCTCCGAGAGCGATTTGAGCGGGCGCTTGTTGGCGCCTTTGACGGCATTGCCGCGTCTGCCGTTGTCAAAGAGCGCATCGACCGCCTCTTGCAGCATACGCTTTTCGTTGCGCACGATGATCTCGGGCGCATCCAACTCCATCAAACGCTTCAAACGTTGGTTACGGTTGATCACACGACGATAGAGATCGTTGACGTCACTGACGGCAAACTTACCGCCGTCAAGGCTTACCAATGGACGCAAATCGGGCGGCAGTACGGGAAGTTTCGTCAACATCATCCACTCGGGACGGTTCCCCGACTCCAAGAACGCTTCGATCACCTTCAAACGCTTTACGATCGTTTTGCGTTTCGCTTCCGATTTGGTATTGGCGATCTCCTCCTTGAGTGTGTTGAACATCTCTACCAGATCCAACTCTTCAAGCAGCTCTTTGACAGGCTCTCCACCCATGCGTGCATCAAAACCGGTATCGCCGAAACGCTGAACGATCTGCTGATACTGCTCTTCGTTGAGTACGTCGCATTTTTGTACCGGCACATTACCCTCGGCATCGTAACTCGCTTCACCCGGCTCTTTGACAATGTACGCCTCGTAGTAAAGCACACGCTCGAGATCTTTCATCTTGACGCCAAGCAGCGTACCGATACGCGAGGGGAGCGAAGAGACATACCAGATATGCGCTACGGGTGCGACCAGATCAATGTGCCCCATGCGCGAACGGCGCACTTTAGAGCTTGTCACCTCTACGCCGCACTTTTCGCACACCACGCCTTTATAGCGCATCTTTTTATACTTGCCGCAAAGACACTCGTAGTCTCTAATGGGACCGAAGATCTTTGCACAGAAAAGACCGTCGCGTTCGGGCTTGAGAGTGCGATAGTTGATCGTTTCGGGCTTTTTGACTTCGCCGTAACTCCACGAAAGTATCTTTTCGGGGCTGGCGACCTTTAGTTGTAGCGCCGCGATGTCCTGCGGGCGCTCTTCGCTATTGAGATCGATCGGTACCAAATGCTCCAAAAACTTACTCATCTTCACTCTCCGTTTCTTTTTTGCTCTCGAACAGCTGTGCATCAAGACCCAAGGCCTGCAACTCTTTAGTTAGAACAAACATCGTTTCGGGTACGCCCGATTCGGGTACGGGCTCGCCGCGGGTAATCGCACGATACGCTCTTGCACGTCCTTCGACATCGTCCGATTTGATCGTTAGCATCTCTTTGAGCAGATGCGACGCACCGTACGCCTCGAGCGCCCAAACTTCCATCTCACCGAATCTCTGTCCACCGAAGAGCGCTTTACCGCCGACCGGCTGTTGCGTCACCAGCGAGTAGGGACCGGTAGAACGTGCGTGCACCTTCTCATCAACCAAGTGGTGAAGCTTGAGCATATACATATAGCCGACGTTGACGCGCTCAAGCATCTTCTCACCCGTCTTGCCATCATAAAGCACCGTCTTGCCATCCATGTCAAGTTTTGCTAACTCGAAGAGCTTGCGGAACTCCTCCTCGTCGGCACCCTCGAAGACCGGCACCGCAAATTTGACACCCTTGCTCCAATCTCTTGCATAGTGCAGAAGTGTCTCGTCATCCATAGACTCGAGTGTCGCTTTAGCCTGCATCAACTTCGCCGTATCGGCGATCTCGATCATCTTTTCGCGTAGTTGTTTGAGCATATCTTCTTGCGAGCTCTTCAAAAGCGCCTCAAGCTGCTCGCCCAATCGCTTGCCGACCAATCCGAGGTGCACCTCGAGAATCTGACCGATATTCATACGCGACGGAACCCCGAGAGGGTTAAGGATGATCTCAACAGGCGTGCCATCCTCAAGATAGGGCATATCGATCTCGGGAACGATATTGGAGACGATACCCTTGTTTCCGTGACGTCCCGCCATCTTATCGCCTACTTTCAGCTTACGCTTGGTAGCGATGTAGACCTTGACCAACTTGGTCACACCGGAAGGCAAGATGTCGTCTTTTTCCAAGATGCTCAACTTCTCTTCATGCTCTTGCTTGAGCTTCTTTTTCTGTTTGATAAAGAAGTTTTTGAGCGACTCGTACTCATTTTGTACCGCTTCGGAATAGGACTGTACCACACCTCTTAGCGCAAAGCGGTTGATGCCGCGAATCACCTCTTGGGGGATCTTCTCTCCTGCTTTAAAGCTTTTATCGCCGATCGTCACCTCTTTTTCGAGTGTCTGATCCGCAAGATAGCGTGCGATGCGCAGCACCTCTTCACGGTCGATCATCAAGAGCTTGTCGTGATGCTCTGCATCAAGACGCGCCTTCTCTTCTTCGTAGGCCTGAATCGCACGTGCATCTTTGTCGTACCCCTTCTTAGTAAAGACTTTGACATCGACAACCACACCCTCCATTGATGCCGGGCAGTAGAGCGATTTGTTGACTACGTGCCCCGCCTTCTCGCCGAATATCGCGCGCAACAAGCGCTCTTCGGGGGTAGGCTTGATCTCCCCTTTGGGGCTTACCTTTCCTACCAAGATCATGCCGGGCTTGACGTAGGTACCGACTTTGACGATACCGCTTTCGTCAAGGTGCAAGAGCTCATCTTCACGGATATTTGGGATATCGCGCGTAATCTCCTCCGTACCGTGTTTAAGTTCACGCGCCTCGATCTCTTTTTCGTAGATATGTATCGAGGTAAAGGTGTCGTCGCGGATCAACTTTTCCGAAACGATGATCGCATCCTCGTAGTTGTATCCGTTCCACGGCATAAAGGCAACCATGACGTTTTTACCGAGTGCCAATTCGCCGCGATCCATATTGGCGCCGTCGGCGATCACCTGTCCCGCTTTTACCTCGTCGCCTTCGCGCACGATCGGCGTTTGGGTAAAGGTGGTATTTTGGTTGGTGCGCATATTTTTCTCAAGCGGGTAGTGGTCGATATAGACGCCATTCTCGTCTTCACCCATGATATAGATATTTTTCGCATCGACCTTCTCCACTTTTCCTGCGCGTTTTGCCTTGACGGCCTCCCACGCGTCGCGACAGACGATCGACTCCATCCCGGTACCGACCATCGGCGCCTCGGTACGCAAGAGCGGTACCGCTTGGCGTTGCATGTTCGATCCCATCAAAGCACGGTTTGCGTCGTCGTGTTCCAAGAAGGGGATCAGCGATGCCGCCGCACCGGAAATCATCAGTGGAGAGATGTCGATAAGATCGACGCGGCTACGATCGTTCAACTCGATGTTTCCGTTGAGGCGTGTTTCGATCAGATCTTCGACAATGTAGCCGTTTTCATCCACTTTGGTCGATGCGGGCGCGATACATTTGCCCTCCTCTTGGGTGGCGGTCAGATAGACGATCTCGTCTGTTACTTTGCCATCCTTTACGACCTTATAGGGTGCTTCGATAAATCCGTGATCATTGACCTTCGCATAGGTTGCCAAGGTATTGATAAGACCGATGTTTTGCCCTTCCGGTGTCTCGATGGGGCAGATACGACCGTAGTGCGTCGGGTGTACGTCACGCACCTCGAAACCGGCGCGCTCTTTGACCAAACCGCCCTCACCGAGTGCCGAGAGACGACGTTTGTGTGTCACCTCGGAGAGTGGGTTGGTTTGATCCATAAACTGTGAAAGCTGACCACTTGAGAAGAACTCCATCACGGTATTGGTGATCATTTTGGAGTTGATCAGATCGTGCGGCATCAGCTCGTCAAGATTGCCCGAAAGCGTCGTCATCTTATCTTTGATCGCCTTTTGCATCTTAACCAAACCGTTGTGCAGCTCATTGCCGAGCAACTCTCCGATGGCGCGGATACGACGATTACCGAGATGGTCGCGATCGTCGATCTGACCGATACCGTTTTTGACCTTGATCAGATAGCGTACGGTATTGATAAGATCTTCGGACGTAAGCACCGTTACATAAGAGGGAACATCAAGACCCAACTTATGGTTCATCTTCATACGTCCTACTTCGGTTAGATCGTAGCGCTCGGGGTCGAAGAAGAGCTGATGTAAGAAGCTCTTTGCCGCTTCGGGCGTCACCGGTTCACCGGGGCGCATGACCTTATAGATGCGGATCGCCGCCAAGATGTTTTCATCGTCGATATTTTCGGTCTGCTTCAAAAGGCGAAGGTTTTCATGATCCGCTGCAAAGGCGTTGATCACCGAGCGGTCGCTGCCTTCCGCCAAATCGTCGATCACGGCGATCTTCTCTACACCTTGATCGATCATCTTCTTGAGCTTATTTTCGTCAAGCGGTGTCACCGCATCGTAGAGCACCTCACCGGTCTCATTGTCGATCACCGGCTCTGCCAAATAGCGATCAAGCAAGATATCGAGCGGATACTCTACCCACTCCAAGCCCTCGTCCACAAACTTTTGGGCTCTCTTTTTGCTCAAACGCTTGCCCGCCGCGACAATAAGATTACCCGCCTCGTCACGTACATCATACTCGGCACGCTTTCCGAAATCGTCAAGGTTGAAGCGTGTCAAAAAGCGATTATCTTTAATATAGATCTCTTTCGTACCGTAG
>JALWQQ010000116.1 GCA_027083075.1 Campylobacteraceae bacterium | reverse complement strand
CGAACCGGATCACGAGCAACGTAAAGAGATCACTGCCTTTTTTGCCAAACTGCTGAAGCAACACGGAAACCTTTTCGAACGCTTTGATGGAGACGATAGCGATCCCGAAATCGGCGAGCTTGAAGAGAGGCTTCTGGATTTTCTTCTACAGCATCATCGTGCAGGGACTTCAAAGCGTCCTTCTAAGCCCTATGCAAAGTATCTTTTACTTCTACTCTTTTTGTTTGCGGCTCTCTATGGCGGCAAAAAGTTGTACGATCATTATGAGCGGATGCGTCTTTTGGAACGCCTCTCTAACGAAAGCGGCATAGCGCTACACTTGGAGCAACGAAATGATGCGCTCTACCTTGTCGGTAGGGCAGAAACATTGAAGCAGTATGCTGCGGCAAAAAAGATTGCCGAAGGTCTGGGGTGGAGGAACGGTATTGTATTGTCGAGTAATTTTATCGTAAAAGAGAAAGAGTACTTCGGCAAGGAGATCGATCGCTTGCGTGATCGTCTCGAAAAGCAGAGCCGCGTAACAAATTTGGCACACAAAAAGCAACGCCAAGAGTTTGAAGATAGCTTAAGAGAGCTAAAAGATCGCATAAAAAAGCTTGAAAACAGGAACAACAGACTGAGTAGAGAGAATGAGAAACTGAGACGAGAAGCGGCACTTCCACATGCGCTACATTCGGCACTTTTGCAACGCTTTAGGGGGGATAAAGGCGTTCGTATCGCGGAAGATTTGGGAATTGTGTTTATGAGCGGGAAGCTTTTTCGCGCCAATGACGCAACGCCCGACAAAGAGGCGCTTTTGTCGCTATTGCATGCGTTGCGAGACTATTTGCGTTTACGAATGGATCATCTTGCCGAAGGAGAAAAGGTCAAAATATTACGCATAGAAGGCTATACCGATAGTTCCGGCGATGCCCGAAAAAACCTTGTGCTTTCGCGTGATCGTGCCAAGGCGATCGCCGAAGCGATACGCAAAAGTGCTCTTCTGCAGCCTTATTTGCATACATTGACTATCAAGGCATTGGGCTTTGGCGAGGCATTGCCGATCGTGCGCGACGGGAAAGAGGATAAAGAAGCATCAAGGCGAATTAAGATACAATTGATTACAGAGCAGTAATATGGGAAACTCCATCATAATGATTCGTAAAAAAATACTCCTTCTCGGTGATTTTGCCGTAGGAAAAACTAGTCTTATACGTCGCTATGTAGACAATGCATTTGACGATAAATATCTTACTACAGTCGGCGTAAAGATCTCACGTAAGCGCTTAGAAACGGAAGGTGAGCAGTATGAATTGCTCATTTGGGATATCGAGGGCGCAACACCCTTCAAGGAGATACCGAAAAATTACTATGCCGGTGCTTCGGGTGCAATCGTTGTCGGTGACGTCAGTCGCAACGATACCATTGAAAATCTCCAAAAGCATATCGATAACTTTTTAAGCCAAAATCCCGATGTGCCTTATCTGGTCGCCTATAACAAGACCGATCTTTTAAGTGAAGCGCAACGGCACGCGATCGTCTCTTCGGGCGATCATATCTTTACCTCCGCCAAAACGGGTGAGAATGTTCCATTGCTTTTCGAGTCACTTTTGGAAAGGATTATTCATGCAGCACATTCAAAAAATTCTTAATGCCATTCTTTCCAAAAAGGTTTTCGAATACCTTGTAGTCGACAAACATTTTGTCATTGAAAAATCTTCAATGGGTCTGTTCAAATATCTGGAAAATGCGCCGATGCCTCAAGAGTCGGTTTTTGAACACTTCCCCGAGCTTGTAGGCTATGAAGATCGTATCTTAGAGGTCATGCGTGGCGAAACACCGTACTTTAAATTGCAGACGATTAAAAAAGGAGAGTATTGGTTCGATATCTATGTCGATCGGTATGAGGAGGATAGGGTGTTGCTGTTGTTGCATAATGTGACGGCCTTCACCGTAACACAGCATCGCCTTTTGCAATACAGCAACGAGCAGACACTGGTGCGCAGTACGTTGGAGCAGATCATTGAAAACAATCAGATGATCTGTGTGATTGATCAAAACAATGTTATCGCTTTTGCCAATGAGAGTTTTCGAAACTATTTCGATCTTGACACCGGCGACACCTTGTCGACAAAGGTCTTACAACTCAATGAATATGTCGATATTGATGATTTTTATTTTAAAGCGCTACACCATGGTGCACTGATCAACGTTAAAAAACAGTATTTCGAAGTAGAGGCAAAGCCGATAGATGCGCTTTATCGTCTTTTCCTTTTTAAGGATATTACTGCAGTATATACCAGAACTGCGGCACTTGAGAAAGCACTTAGATTCGATACTTTAACGGGACTGCTGAGTCGCAGGGCATTTGAGGAGAGCGTCATTACTTTGATTGCCGAAAAACGGTCGTTTCTTTTCTGTGTACTTGATCTTGACGATTTTAAAAAGATCAACGATACCTACGGACACAATCGAGGTGATAGTACCTTGCGTGAATTCGGTTCTTTTTGTCGATATTTTTTCGGCGAAGGCGTAATGATGGGCAGATGGGGAGGTGAAGAGTTTTTGATGGTGATCGAACGATCGAGGGTAGAGGATGCCATAAAGACGGTTGATGATTTTAGAAAGCGTCTTGCGACGCACCCCTTTGAGGAAAATATCGTCGTAACGGTGAGTATCGGCGCTACATGGTGTAATCAAAACGATAGTTTCGAAGAGCTCTTTTTGAGAGCGGATAAGGCGATGTATCGTGCTAAAACCGAGGGCAAAAATCGCATTGTTCTCGACGCTCCTATCCCAACATTAGAGTGCTCCTAAAATCTGCAATTTTTGAATAAAATTAAGGTTTTGCTTAACTCTTAGTCGTTATAATCACACCCGCTAAAGGACAGGTGGGTGAGCTGGCTGAAACCACACCCCTGCTAAGGGTGCGTGCTCCTACCGGGGCACCGAGGGTTCGAATCCCTCCCTGTCCGCCACTTCAACATGTAGCTTCACAAAACAATCTTACAGACATTTGTTAAAGCTTTGCAATGCTAATCACTTCAATAGCGATTTTGCGATGAGTAGGTCGGCATAGCTCTCTTTTTTGGCGCCGGGGTTGCGCAGCAGATAGGCGGGGTGGTAAGTGGGTAGCACAACAAAGCCGTCGCTATGCTTGAAGTAGATGCCGTGAATTTGTTGCATCGGCTTATCTTCGCCGCCAAGCGCTTTGTGGCTCTCTTCACCCATGGCGAGGATCAGTTGCGGTTGCAAAAGAGCGATCTCTTGTCGAAGATAGGCGTGGCAACTCTCAATCTCTTCATCACTTGCTTTGCGGTTTTGAGGCGGATGGCACTTGATAAGTGCACTATGGTAGACCTCCTCCTCATCAAGCTCCAAGACATTTCGAAGCATCTTTTCAAGCATCTCCCCGCTTTTGCCCGAAAAGAGTCTGCCGTTACTGTCGTCGTTGGCACTCGGTGAGTCGGTGAGCACCATTACTTTCACCTTTGAAGGGGTGCGCGGATCGAAGAGCACCGAAGTGCGCGATTTGCTTAGGGGGCAGAGCATACATTGTTGCATCTCTTTGTGCAGTGCAGAGAGGGTATTTGGCAGAGGAAGGCGCTGCTCCTCTTTGAAGGGCGCTTCATCGGTATAGCGAAAACTCAACGCTTTTAAAAGATAGAGTTTTTTGAGTAAAAGCGCGTTTTTGTAAAGTGTACTCACCGTTTATCTCCTTGATCAAAGAGCGTATAAGAGGTAATGGTGTGCGAAAGATCTTTCCCGAGCTTGCGTTGTAGCGATGAGGGCGGACAACTGTTGTTGTCGATATAGTAGATCGCCGTTGCCAACATCGTCTCGTTCGGATCGCCTCTGAGATGGGTAATGTCGTCAGCTGCACTACAGGTTGGTGCAATGCCCTCAAATGGCGTTGTTTGTCCCACATTGTTGCGTATGAAGAAGTTGATCAAAAAATAGATATAATTTCCTCGCTTTCCTTGACTGTCTATATAGACACGTCCTTGCATGCCGACCGGTTTACCATCGGTATGTGTGCCGATGGTAATGACATCATTTTCGCCGAGATAGGGCTTGAGAGCATTGATGATCAGTTCGCTTGCCGATGCCGATGCCTTTGTGACAAGGAAAAATACACGTTGCATCGTAAGCTCATTGCCATCTTGAAGGTCTACGGTTTCAAACCTAAAGGTGTAGTTTTTCTCTTTATTGCGCGCATTCCAGTCTAGATAAAATTGTCGTTGTCCGGGAAAGGCGTTGGTGATATTGTCAAGTAGAGCACTTGCTATATCGACACTGCCGCCGCCGTTGTAGCGCAGATCGATAATGAGTTCATTCGGGTGATAGGCTTTAAATTGTGTAAATGCTTTTTCAAACTCTTGTAAAGAGTTTCCACTAAATTGGTCGTAGCGTAAATAGGCGATACGCTTGCCGTTGTGGATAAAGGTCTTGCCGAGGGTTACCTTATAGTCGTAGTAGTCGGGTGCGACATAGAGATCCGTTTGGCTACCGTGCCTCAGGACGGTAAATTTCGTAGGTGTGCCGCGTTTGGAAGCAGCGACCTGTATGGCGTTGGTAACGTCGGGATCGTCGTTGATAGCGACGATCTTGTCGCCTCGTCGGAGTTTTTGCCACGCTGGCGATCCTATAAATGTGTCTATAATCGTAAAATTACGCGTATGGTAAAAGCCGTATCCGTAGCTCTTTTGTCGACCAAAATTTTCGAATTGCGATGTGCTTAGTGCAACACTCCACTTATCGGGCGGATTGACCCGTAGGGCATCGATCATTTGATTGGGTTTGCTAAAGCGCGAGGTGTCGACACCGGCGGGTACTTGGTCGTACCAGAGGTATTCGGTATGAAAAAGGGTATTGAGAAATTGCTTTTCCGCATCCGAAAAACCGTGAATTGTAGCGGGAGGAGGCGAGGTTTCCGTATTGCTACCGCAACCATAGAGGATCGGCAAAAGCAGCAATACGAGTAGATGTTTCACTACCGTACGTCCTCCAGTAGCATCGGCGTGCCGATCGCCTTGAGTGTGGCGTGGCTATTGAGGAAGTAGTCCTTCCAAAAAGCACTAATATTTTCCAAGGTTTTGGCATCGCGATAGCTCTTTTTGTTGGGTGTCGCCCCTTCCCCGAGTACATAGACACGCGCGTTGTCGAAGTCGCCAAAAAGGTGCATCTTGGCGATCTTCTCTAACTCTGTCTTGCGATTGAGCTTTCGTATGCCGCCTTTGTGATAAAACGACGTGATCGTAGAGTGCTCCAACATATCGGAGACCAACAAGACGATCTTTTCGCTAGCCTTAGAGGGGCGGACGATATGTTTAGAGATATCGTGCAAGGACTTGATGATCTCTGAATGAGGCAACTTCTTGTTAGCACCTTTGAGCGCCTTGACCAGCGCCTTGGTTGCCTTTCTTTTGGCATAGCGATACTGTGCGTTCATGCAGGCTTTGTATTTGCGCAACTTCTTTTTGGCGATGTCGTATCGAGAGGCTTTGGAGAGTTTGGGCTCCACATAGCCTTCATAGAGTAGATCGGCATACTTGCCATTATCGGTTGCCGAAAAGACGGCGATAGCGACACTGTAGCCGTTTTTGATGTAATGCATCATCTGCTTGTAGGTGTAGATCATCATCTTTTTGTCAAGCGGTGTGGTCTGATCGACGATGATAAAGAGCTCTTTTTGCGGGATGTTTTCTTCCAGGGCGATATCGAGCGCTTTGTAGCAACTCGGCACATCGTTGCGTCCCCACAGTTGCAGAGTGGTCAGAAG
>JALWQQ010000115.1 GCA_027083075.1 Campylobacteraceae bacterium | reverse complement strand
GACCGAGCCCGCTTTTTGCTTATGTAGCGGGTTGATAGAGACGGCGGGCGAGGCTTCGCTCAACCCATACCCCTCCGCCAATACCGCGCGCTTAAATTTGCGTGCCATCGCCTCCAAGGTCTTGGGTCGCAGCGCGGCGGCACCCGAAATAAAGAGACGCAGGCGGTTAAACCACATAAAGTACCACGGTAGTTTGGCTTTTGCCAAAGCGCTATAGACATCGGGAACTCCCAAAAAGATCGTCACGCGCTTGGTAAGTACCTGTTTGAAGATGTTGGAAAAGGGGCGTACCGATGCGATAATGACGATACTACCGCCGCAATAGAGCGGCAATAGCGTTGCGATAGAGAAGGTAAAGGAGTGAAACATCGGCAAAAAGACAATACCTCTATCTTTGGGTTTGAACTTCACGCGCTTGGCACCTTGGATGATATTGGAGATGATGTTGCGGTTACTTAGCATCGCCCCCTTGGGCTTGCCCGTCGTGCCGGAAGTGTAAAAGATCACCGCATTTTCATCCAAGGAAAAGGGTGCGGTCTCGGTGCCTTCGGCACTTGCCTCAAGCGCTTGAGAGAAATGAAACTCGCCCTCATTTGAAGGCGCGATCTCACCCTCCCACAATAGCGCATCGCATAGCCTCTTTGCCTCCGAAGCGCGTACGACCTTCTCGTGTACTTGCGATGCAACCAAGATCTTTGCACCGCTATCTTGCAAGATATAATCGAGCTCTTCACTCTTTAAAAAGGTGTTGACCGGTACGGTAACGGCACCGAGCTTCGAGAGGGCAAAGACGGTATAGATAAACTCGGCGCTATTGCGCAAAAAGAGTGCCACACGATCACCCTTGCCGATACCGTGAGCGGCAAACCAAGCCGCCAAGCTATCGGCGCGCGCCAAGATATCGCGATAGCGCACCTTATCACTGCCGACAAAAAGTGCCGTCTTACTGCCGCGTTTTTGTGCCTGTACCTTTAAAAAGGCGTAAAAATTCTCATAGGGGTAGTGCATGGCTAATACTCGTAACTTACTCCCACGGTAAAGAGCATAGCGCCACCGCCATCAAAACTACCGCCGTGTGACAACACGGGATTATTCACGACTGTACCTTGGGATAAAGAACGAGGCTTTTTGCTGTCATACAAAAAGGCTGCACCCCAGCTGAGCTTTTCATTTGCTTGGTAGCGGAAGCCCATCGTAAAGATCTTTGCATCGCTGTCGGGCAACTCGAAGCCGATATATTTTTCGTTGATCGGTGTCTGATCGATCGCAAAGCCGAACATCGCAGTCAGTTTGTTGTCCATCTTGACCGTAGCACCGATACGATAGGTATTGGTATCTCTCCATTGGCGCTGCAAGGGATCATCAAAGGCTTGGGATAAAATAGGATTAAGGATAGGTTGTTCATATTTAAAGTCAAGCTGCTTATAGGCAGACCAAAAAGTACGCTCATAGTCAAACTCTAAAGTAAAGCGATCGTCCCATGTTTTTGAAATGGCAAGGTTGAGTGCTGCGGGAATGGGGATAGAGACGCTTGCATCATACTGTTTGCCTGCACCTCCAAAATAGAGATTGGCTTTCCCTTTTTCATTGAGCGTTACTTTGGAACGATAGGTAGCGGCGAGATTGATATCGTTTGTGGGCTTAAAGAGTAGCGCCAGATTATAACCTGCAGCAAAAGTGTCACCCTTCATCTCGCGCTTCAGCGGTATCCCCGCATCGCTACCGTCGCTATAGACTTTACCTTGGCTATAGATGAGTCGCACACCGCCGCCCACGGCAAAACGATCGCTAAACTTATAGGAGAAGACGGGGTTTACTTCGACATTTTTGAGGGTAAACTCTTGGGCAAAGGCTTTTTGATACGGGGTCTCCCAGCGCTTAGAGAGTCCCGCGGGAGCGGCAACGGCAAGCCCCCATCGCCAGTTTCCGATCGTATTGCCGACATAGTGCAGATAGGGGATGGCGATATTTTCTACTTTCGAGTGACCCGAATGTTGCGCATCGAGAGTGTAATCTATCGCGGGCAGGTGCGCCAAGGTTGCACCCCCCTCCACATAACGCTTTTGAGGCATAAACGCCATTGCCGCAGGGTTAAAGTATGCCGTATCGGCACCTTCGGTATGTGCCACATACGCCGCCCCGAGTGCCATAGAGTTAAGCGACTGCTCGGGGATCTTGTAAGCCGCCGCAAAGAGTGACACACTTGCACCCAAAAACAGTGTCGAGACCAAAATGCCTTTTTTCATTATCTCCTCCTCTTAGTATCCGATAGTAGCTTGGCGTACTTGTGCAAAAAGTTCTGCCGCGATACCGTAGGCATAGATACCACACTCGCTATGCCCCATCAAATGCCCATCCCCTTTACCTGCCTGTTGTAGTGCGGCTTCTACGGGGATAATGCCTATGTTTTGCGTGCCGGCGGACTGCATGCTCTGCAGTGTCGCTTGAGAGATCGCAAAGGGGATCACATCGTCACCCTGACAATGCACAAGCCTGATCGGCGTCTGTGCCGCCCATGCCGAGACACTATTTTCCAAAACCGCTTTTCTAAACCAGTTCGAAGAATTGGCAAAAAAGTCGGCGACAAAGGCAGGCACAAAGAGCCCGGTAGGACCGGTCGTATCGTAACTAAGCTTCGGATCGATTTCGCTACGGTCGTGCTCGCCGTTAAAGAGATCGGGCAGCATCGTTGCATAGGGCGAATTGATCACCGTGGCGATGTCGACACCGTACGCTTCGGCATAGGCATAGCCGACAAACGCCATAAAAGAAGGTACCGAAAGTTTCGGTTGCGACAAGACACCGAAGGCAGTGAAATTGAGATCGTACGGTCCTGCCATCGGTGCCGCCATCGCTACACTCTCGCCGTCATCTTCAAGCTTTTGCAAGGTCGCCATCGCCGCATAGCCGCCCTCGCTATAGCCGGTGACAAAGAGTTGACCGTTGAGCTTGATGCCGTTCTCTTGCGCCACCTTGCGTGCCGCTTGTAAAAAGGCGGCACTATCTTCCGCCAACCGCTTCATCACAAAGGGGTGCACCGCACCTTTGCTCTCACCATATCCGACATAGTCGGGCATCAATGTCACAAATCCGCCAAGTGCACTAAAGAGAATCGACGTATCGTTGCCCGGCAAGAGTGTTTGAGAAGGCATGACACTCGGTGCATCGGTGTTTTTAAAGATCGTACCATGATCGTCCAGCACTATCGAGAGCCCAAGCTGCCTCGTCACCGCATCGGGAAGCCCCGTCGGCACCACCATATAACCCGACGCCTTGATAGGGTTACCGTGAATATCGATCGAATCATAAACAATACGATAGGCCTTTTCTCCATACACTGTACTGTTTTGATCGATGCCCGGAAAGTGTGCTCTAAGAAGCTTCTGTTTGATCAAATCACCCGAAACATCTACGACAACCGCCGCATTTTTCGACACGGTACCTGTAGGCTTATCCAAGTTTGTACCGCACCCGACCAGCACAAAGAGCGCCGCTACCCCCATGAGTCGATAGAGTGTTTGTCTCATCTTCTCTCCTTTGTCGATGTAAGCTCTTGCGAACTTCTCAAAAGACTCATCGAACCCTTTAAGAAGCACGCTTACGCCTGTAGGCGATAGAGCGCTTCGATCTCTTGAGGCCACAGCGACTCGTCGATCGTCTCCAGTATCAACGGAATATCCTCTAAGCGCGGATCGTTCATAATGAAACCGAAGGCATCCCAGCCGATCTCACCCATGCCCAGACTATGGTGCCGATCGACGCGACTACCGAGTTTGGGTTTAGAGTCGTTGATGTGCATGCCTTCAAGATAGTCAAACCCTACGATGCGATCAAATGTTGCCATCGTCTCTTCGTACGCCTCTTTAGTGCGCAGATCGTACCCCGCGGTGAAGGTATGACACGTATCCAAACAGACGCCGACGCGTGATTTCTCCTCCGTCTTCTCTATGAGGTGCGCCAGATGTTCGAAACGATAGCCGAGATTGGTGCCTTGCCCTGCCGTATTTTCGATGACCAGCTTTACCTTGCTTCCCTTTGTCGCTTCTATCGCGATATTCATCGACTCGGCGATCACATCGAGGCAGTGCAACTCGGCATCGCGCAGCTTCTCTTCGTACTCGGGATCTTTTTTGGGGATCTTCACAAGGTGCGAGCCCGGGTGGAAGTTGAGCTTCTCAAGTCCGAGCTGCTCACAACGTACCAACTCGTCGATAAAAGCTTCACGCGACTGTTCCAGTTTGACGGGATCGGGGTGACCGAGATTGATGAGATAGCTATCGTGCGGCAAGACATGTTTGGGGGCGATACCGCTTGCGGCAAGGTTCTCTTTAAACGCTTTGATACTCTTTTCACTCAGCGGTTTGGCTCTCCACTGGCGTTGGTTTTTGGTAAAGAGCGCGAAAGCCTTTGCGCCTATCTCCATCGCATTGAGCGGCGCATTCTCTACGCCACCGCTTGCACTCACATGGGCTCCTACATACTTCATAACGCTTTGACCTTTATCAAGATACCGTTCATTGTATCGCGAAAAAACTTCTCCTTTTTTGAAATCCTATACACTATCGCGTAGCTGCCGCGCTTTTGAAGCCTCTGTGTAAAGTCGTGACCCTTTACCGATATCTTTTTGCCAAAAAGCGGCATGCCTCTTAGTAGTGCAAAGAGTACGGCACCGGGGTAGCGGTGCGCATAAAAATGCTCTTGAAACTGCGCTACACTTAAGCAACCGTACGCATCGCTGCACACCTGCGTAGGGGTTGCACGCAAGCGCATCACCGCAGTGGCAGCGCTATAGATCTCTATCGTTACTTCGTCTTGCTTTATCGTGACAAAACCGCTACCGCTTGCTCTATAGTGCGGTGTCTTGATCACAAGATAGACACTTTGCGTCAGTGTCGGGCGGGTCTCTTTGCATGCCGTAAAGAGCAGCAACGTCGCCAAAGCGATTAAAAATAGCTTCACTCTCCTCATCTTTTCCTCTTCTCTAAGAACGATTTAAGCCCTCACCGACTATAATGCCGCTCACAAGTTTCTTACGGCCCCTTCATCTAGCGGTTAGGATTCCAGGTTTTCATCCTGGCCACAGGGGTTCGAGTCCCCTAGGGGTCACCACCGTAACGAAGCTTGTAAGATGCCGCATGGCCCCTTCATCTAGCGGTTAGGATTCCAGGTTTTCATCCTGGCCACAGGGGTTCGAGTCCCCTAGGGGTCACCATCTACACCCTTGACACTCCCCCTTATACCAACGCAACGTCATCTTTTCGATCATACTAAGATCATCGATACGATTATACGAAACATCAAGATAAACCAAGCTTGGTAGATCGACAAGTGTGTCGATACTTTCGATACGGTTATGGTGTGCATCGATCTTTTTAAGCGTACGTAAGGCGCCGAGTACCTCTACCGATGCGATACGGTTGTGCTTCATAAATAAAAACTTGAGACGCTCATTATGGCGAAGTGGAGAGAGATCCTTGATGCGGTTGTGAGAAAAGGCGAGTTTGTGGATCTTGCGTAGCGGCGCAAGCGGCGCGATACTCTCTATCTCGTTACGAGAGAGGCTAAGACGACGCAGCCACGTCAGCTCCGAAAGAGCTTCGGGCATCTCTTGTAGTCCCAAGCCGCTCAAATCCAACCATTCGCGCTTCTCGCGTTTGCACAACGCAATCCGCGACAATGCTACCCTGTACGCCTCATTCATCGGAAACTCCGTTTTAAGACATTGTAACATGTTCACTTTGAATCGTTGGTAGGTTCAGGAGGATGGTGGACCCTATCG
>JALWQQ010000114.1:986-5798 GCA_027083075.1 Campylobacteraceae bacterium | reverse complement strand
CTACACCATCGGTGTTTCGATGATCGAGAGCGCAAAAGAGAAGATCGATTTTTAGACGATGCAGTTTGATTACGGCTTCTTACAAGAAAATATTATCGACAATATACCTCGTGCATATATTGCTCCCAGCAATATCCATGGTTTTGGTTTGTTTGCAAAAGTTGATATTGTCAAATCTGATATTTTATGCATATTGGATGGGCAGATAGTTTCATGGTCTATATATAAAAAATTAGCTGAGAGCTTTCAGGAGAAAATTAAGCCTTCATACAATCAGTATTTTTTTATGGAATGGAATGCTTTGGATGAAGAAACTTTGCTGGTAAGACCGTTGAGAACAAAATACAGTTATATCAATCATAGCAGAACGCCAAATGTAAAGCTTGTAAAATATCCACTACGTATAGTGGCTATTGCAGATATAAAAAAAGATACTGAGATTACTTTGGATTATAGATGCGAACCACTCAATCAAGAATATATTAAAGGTCATGGAGATGCTTATTTATGAGATCTGTAAAATTAACTTTTCTGGGTGTTCAGCCAATTTATATTAAAAGTGATTTATATCTTGAGCTAATTTTAAAAAAAATTAATCTCCAAAAGTTGCGTGAACTTTCGATTCCAAACTCCTCAATCTGGCTTGATAGGTTTATCCATAACTATGAAGTATATAAAGACTTGTATGAAATTCAACTTCCTGAGATAGAAGCAGATTTAAAAAAAGATTTTTATCGATCATTTCATCCTTTAAACAAACGAAATAAAACTCTAAAATTATCAAAGTATTTATCTGATAGTAAAGCAGCATTATACTTCGATCCTCGATTTGTATATTTTATTTTAATTTATCACATTGATTTTGAAATACCAGTGGATGTTTTAGAAAGTTTTTTAGATTATAAACCTCAGGAAGATAACGAAGACAATAAGGATTTTTATAATGTTGTACGTGACACATTTGTAAGGGATTCAAAAAAACACAAAATGGGCTCTTGGGGAATTGAAGTTCAGGATAAGGCACTTGAAACAGCAAGGCAGACTTTAAACATGATTTATTCGACTGAAGTATTTATTGGTGATTTGTCAATACTGGTAAGCAGTTGCAATATTTCAAACTTTGTTTTAGCCAAGGAGCACATAAACAACAAGAAGTTTGTCAAGAAATTGATTGACCTAAATATTTTTGCAGAAAAATTAACATCAAATAGTACTATCAAGCCACTATACAACGAGATGGTGTATTTTTCTTTTCATGGGCGTTTTCACACTATAATTGTTAAAAATGATAGTGACTTCAATAGGTTTCAGCCTTTACAGTTTCATATACAGTATATGTGGTTTTTGCTTGAAAGATATAATGAAATAATGAGTAGAATAAATAGAACTCTCTTGGAGACGGACTCTGAAAAGCGTATCGGAAAGTATGTTTCTGTTATTCATACAATGATTAATAAAATTGAATTTTTACGTTTGCATGATATGAACTTTAAACATGCAATCGAAGTTGATATTGATATTTATGAACAAAATGAAACAAAATGGTCAATTGCAAAGTTGCTTGATGGTTTAAGGGGATATGTAACATATTTTAAAGATTATATGGAAAGATTGTATAATCGGAAAAATACCGTGTTCCAAAAAAGATTAAATTTTATACTTATAGCCATATCATTTATGCAACTATTAGCATTGGTAAGTGTGTGGAATGATTATCTCTCAATGGTTAATTTATCTAATTTAAATGTTGACCGACGCATTATTGATATCTTTGGCAATGATGCGTCCAGTTTGTTAAATTTTAATTTATATATGCCGGTTGTCCTACTTGTTTTGATGATCATGGGTAGTCTTTATTTATGGAAAAGCAAGAGAGATTAGAATAATCCAAGAGACGGCACGCAAGCATCAACACAGCGTTGCCGAGATGACGATATGGGAGCGTCTATGATCCGCTTTGTCTCGCGTGAAGGTACCGATGCGATCAAGCATGATGCGCTTGAAGAGAAGTTCGGACATCGCGATCTGCTACCGTTGTGGGTAGCCGATATGGAGATCGCCGCGCCCGCATGTGTCACCGAAGCGCTAAATGCGCGCGCCATGCATCCGATCTATGGCTATACGCGCTATTCGGAACGCTACTATGAAGCGATCATCACGTGGTACAAGCGACGCTATGACATTGCGATCGAAAAAGAGTGGATCGTGCCTGCACACGGGGTGGTTACTTCACTCTATTTTGCCGTGGCAGCCTATACGCGCCAAGCAGAGGGTGTGGTGATCCAGCCGCCGATCTACCCTCCTTTTCGCGCGGCGATTGTCCGTCAGCGACGCCACGCTGTAGAAAGCCCCTTACAGCTAACCCAAGAGGGATATCGCATCGATTTTGAGGCGCTTGAAGCGGCGGCTACTTCGGCATCGATGCTGATGCTCTGCTCGCCGCACAACCCGACGGGGCGCTGCTGGAGCGATGCAGAGCTTGCGCGTATGGTTGATATCTGTACCCGGCACGATCTGACCTTGATCTGTGATGAGATTCATGCCGATATAGTCTACAAACCGTTTCGTACCATCTTACATTATCGCGATCGCTATCCGCGCATCGCACTCTTTCATGCTCCTTCCAAAAGCTTCAATATCGCAGGGCTTAATAGCTCTTTTGCTATCATCCCCGATCGGACGATGCGCGAAGCCTACGTCAGCGCGCAAGCGCGTAGCGGCTTGAGCCTTGGCAATCCTTTCGGCATCACCGCACTGATCGCCGCGTACGAATCGGGCGAAGTGTGGCTTGAGGCGCTGCGAGAGCAGCTTTATGCGAACCATCGTCACCTCAAGCAGCGCCTTGAGCAAAGCGGTGTGCCGATCGCTTTTACGATACCGGAAGCGACCTTTTTGGCATGGCTCGATTGTCGCGCTATGGGTTTGGATCACAAGGCTTTGGAAGATTTTTTCTATCAAGAGGCCAAAGTGGGGCTCAATAGCGGGCGCGAGTACGGTAAAGAGGGTGAGGGATTTATGCGTTTTAATGTCGCTTGCGAAACCGCAATGATCGACGAAGCCGTTGCCCGTATTGAAAAAGCTTATAAGGGGAGTTGATTTGCGATTGCTTTTTCTCTATCTTTTTATACCTGTAGTGCTCCTATCAGGGACGTTTGATGCACTTGTCGATGCGGCGATCGCAGAAGCGAAGCTTCCAAAGGAAGATGTCTCGATCGTCATCGCCGACACCCGTAGCGGTACGCTACGTTATGCGTTACACGCGCGGCAGACGCGTGTACCGGCATCGGTGATGAAGCTTGCGACACTCTATGCGGCAGCAAGAACTTTCGGCTTTGATTATCGCATCCCGACCAAACTCTATATCGACGGCACGGTACAAAACGGGGTGTTGCGAGGCAACCTCATCGTCAAGGGCTACGGCGATCCTTCGCTTTCGACGGAGGATTTGGATGAGTTTACGGCGGCGGTGCGCCGCAAGGGTATTGCACGCATTACGGGCAATCTCGTGATCGACAGAAGCTTTTTGAAAGTATCGATCCAAAACTCTTCACACTTCGATCGTTACCTTTACAGCCCCTACAATGCCATGCCTGATGCGATGATGTTTAACGAGCGCGTAAGTCGCATCGTCATCGACGCGCCGAAACAGCGCATCTATAAGGAGCTCCCCGATCGCAGCTTCGATCTTGTGAACCGTGTACGCTTTGTGCAAGGCGCTTGCCGAGGCATAAAGGCATATCCGCAGATCACGATCAAAAGAGAGGGGGCGCGCAATCGCGTGGTCGTTGCGGGGACGCTTTCGGTCTCCTGTCCGAAGCGGACTGTAGAGAAGGTGCTTACCCGCTCCTACCTTAGCTTCTACTATGCGTTCAAAGCGGCGCTGAAACAAGGCGGCATTACGCTGCAAGGAAATCTGCGATTCGGCAAGGCGGCACCGGGGGCAAAGCGCATCTTGATCCACCGTTCCGCCCCATTGCGAAAGTTGATCGCCCATACGGCAAAAAAGAGCGACAACCTCTATGCAAGACAACTCTTCCTCTATCTCGGTGCGCGTGCTTTCGGGACGCCCGGGACGCTTGCCAAAGCAAGAGAGACTGTACACTCACTGCTTCAAAACGATGGTATTCTTCAAAAGGGCGAAGTCTTTAAGATCGACAACGGTAGCGGACTTTCACGCAATGCAAGGCTCAATGCGATGCAGCTCTACCGCCTCTTGCAACAAGCCTATCGTCGCTACGGAAGCACTTGGCTACAAGGGCTCTCTATCGCAGGTATCGACGGTACGATTAAACGCCGTTTTCGCTATGCGCCTGCGCATGGAAAGGCGTGGATGAAGACCGGCACTTTGAACCGTGTCAAAAATATCGCAGGCTATGTCGCCGATGCTAACGGGAAGCTCTATACGGTGGTGATCTTAGTCAATTCGCATGCAGGCAATTGGCGTGCATCGCAACTGCAAAATCGTATCATCAACACTATAGCCTCACATCGCTTTTAGGATATAATCGCAGAAAAAAAGAGTTTTGGATGCAGTTTCAACCCTATCCGTTTCAGCGACTTCAAGCACTACTTGATCCTCTTGTGCCCAATGATGAGTTTGCGCCGATGGCATTGACGATCGGCGAACCGCAGTTTGCTACACCGCGTTTTATCAAAGAGGCGTTGTGCGAGCATGCCGATCTTTTTAACAAATACCCCAAAACCGCCGGCGAGGCGCATCTGCGCGAAGCGCAGCGCGACTATCTTGCGCGTCGTTTCGATCTGCACATTGACGATGCACAGATCATCCCGACTTTCGGCACACGCGAAGTG
>JALWQQ010000114.1:0-976 GCA_027083075.1 Campylobacteraceae bacterium | reverse complement strand
GCTCTTTAACTTTCCACAGTTTTTGTTGCACGACACGCCCGATCCCGTGATGGCATTTCCCAACCCTTTTTATCAGATATACGAAGGTGCGGCGATCGCTTCACGCGCCAAGATACACTATATGCACATAGACGAAAGCAACGGTTTTGTGCCTGAGATAGATGAAAAGATGCTTGCCGAGTGCGATCTGGTGATCCTCAACTCGCCCAACAATCCCACCGCATCGGTGATGAGTCTCGAACAGCTCAAAAGATGGGTGCGGTTGGCGTTGGAGTATGATTTTGTATTGCTAAACGACGAGTGTTATATCGACCTCTATCTTAAAGAGCCGATCCCCTCCATCCTCAACGCTTCCATCGAGGTAGGCAACAGCGATTTTCGCAATATCATTGCGATCAACTCTCTTTCAAAGCGCTCTAGCGCACCGGGATTGCGTAGCGGGTTTATCGCGGGTGATGCGGAGATATTAAAGGGGTATCTAACCTACCGTACCTATGTCGGCTGCGCCTCGCCCTTGCCGCTACAACACGCGGCGGCGGTTGCATGGCGGGACGATGCGCATGTGGAGATTTTTCGCGACTACTATCGTCGCAACTTTGAGGTAGCCGCTTCGATCTTGGGTACGTCGATGCCCGAGGCAAGCTTCTATATCTGGCTGCCGGTCGGTGACGAGATCGCCTTTACCAAACGCGCCTATAGCGAGTACAATCTCAAGCTGCTGCCCGGTAGCTTCTTGGGTCGCGAGGGTGCGGGCAAGGGGTATGTCCGTTTAGCGCTGGTTTACGAAGAGACACAGACAAAAGAGGCGCTTGGGCGCATAGCGGCACTTTTGGAGAGATCGAAGGAGGGATAATGCATATACACTTTATCGGTATCGGCGGTATCGGGCTTTCAGCATTGGCAAAATTTTTGCACAACGACGGGCATACGATCTCGGGTGCTGACCTTAGACAGAGGGACACTACCCACGAATTGG
>JALWQQ010000113.1:3662-5817 GCA_027083075.1 Campylobacteraceae bacterium | reverse complement strand
CTTGGGTGTAGCCGACCCGCTTCGCCATTGCAAGCGCCTCTTCGTAGCCGTAGCCAACTTGATCGGGCGCGTGGGCGTCGGAGCCGAAGGTGATGGGGATATCAAGAACATACGCCTCTTGCAATAGTGCTTCGCTAGGATAGGGTTCGGCAACAGGCTTGCGCAGACCTGCAGCGTTGATCTCGATCGTCATACCGCTTTGCTTGATTGCCTTGAGTGCCTTTTTGGCAAGTAGGCGCACATCTTTTTTCGGCAAATATTTAAAAACCTTAATCAGATCGAGGTGACCGACGATATCGAAATATCCGCTCTTTGCCATCGCCTCGATCGCTTCGAAGTAGGCTTCCCAGATCTCGTCGATATCGCGATGTTTCCAGCCGCTGAGAAACTCGGGATTGTCAAAGCCCCACTTGTCGATAAAGTGTACCGATCCGATGAGATAATCGACATCGGCGTGAAGTACGCGTTCATCCATGTGTCCCGGAAGCCAGTCGACCTCATAGGCAAAGAGTAGCTCTATCTGCTCTTTGTAGCGCTCTTTTGTTTCATGGACATCCGCACGATACGCCTTCATCTCGTCAAAAGCGAGACGATACCCCTCATCAAAGTCCATCGGCGCATGCTCGCTAAAGCCGTAGACATCGATACCGAGCGCTACCGCTCTTCGCAAGTAGTCGTCTATCGTGCCCGTAGCATGATTGCACCGAACGGTATGGTTGTGCAGATCCACACGCATCGTGCGCCTTTGTGCCTGAATTTTGCTAAGTGTAGCATATTTTTGACTTTTTTTTGACAAAAATTCTCTATCATCGAGTTCAGGATAACAATAAACAAAAAGAAAGGAGGGGGAATGAAAACCCGAAAGAGACCTGATATCGTCAGACCGGAAAACTTTCGTATGTTAAAGATGCGCATTGCGCAAATAGAGAATTTTGTAGAATCTAAAGAGGAGCGAGAATTACGCATCCTTGAACTCTTGGTAGATACGCTTGTTGCGCATGGCAAGCCTAAAACCGCTATTTATAAGACTGCTGAGATTGCAGAATTTTTGGCTATGCACTGCGGATTTGACGATGCTTATAGGGAGGAGCTTTCCAAGGCAGCGTTGGTGTACGATATAGGCAATATATTGATCGATAACGAGGTGTATGAGAAAGAGGATGCTTTAAGCTTTGAAGAGTTTAGCGTGATCAAGAACCATACTACATTGGGCTACAATATCTTGAGTGCATTGGACTATCCCGTTTTTCGTACCGCGGCACGCCTATCGTTGCAGCATCACGAATGGTATAATGGCGGAGGGTATCCTCATCAGCTGCATCGAGATCGTATAGATATTGCGTCGCGTATTGTTAGTGTTGCGGACAATATTGCCATACTTAGTGTCGATAGACCGGGGAGACACGCATGGTATTTCGAGCATATCGTCGAATATATTCGAAGTCGCAGTGAGATTGAGTTTGACCCGAAAATTGTCGATAAGGTTTTGCGATACAAAGAGGATATAGAGATGCTTCTCTACGGTAGGGTATTGAGGAGAGGGTATCTCGACGGTCTGTGCGCATAGCCTTCTTTTACCGCCCTTTGGGTACAATAGCCTCTAAAATACAAAGAGGCTTTCGCGCGTGAAAAAAAATAGTGTCGAGTTGCTTGCGCCTGCGGGCAATCTCGAAAAGCTCAAGATCGCTATCAACTACGGCGCCGATGCCGTCTATGGCGGCACCAGTACCTTTTCGTTGCGTATCCGATCGGGCAAGGAGTTTGACGTCGACTCGTTTGCCGAAGGGATCGCCTATGTGCACGCGCGGGGCAAAAAGGTCTACGCCACCGTCAACGCCTTTCCTTTTAATGCACAAATTAAACTCTACGAAAACCATATCGCCAAGATCGCAGAGCTCAAACCCGATGCGCTGATCGTCTCTTCGCCCGGTGTGGTCAAGATCGCGCGGCGTATCGCACCCGACATCCCCATCCACCTTTCGACGCAAGCCAATGTGATGAATTGGGCCGATGCAGAGGTCTACTACGATCTGGGGGTCAAACGCATCATCGTCGCACGCGAAATCAGCCTCAAAGATTGCGAAGCGATCAAGTCGCATCTGCCCGATCTGGAGTTGGAGGTCTTTGTGCACGGCTCGATGTGCTTTGCCTATAG
>JALWQQ010000113.1:0-3652 GCA_027083075.1 Campylobacteraceae bacterium | reverse complement strand
GCCTATAGCGGGCGTTGTCTCATCTCGGCGTTGCAGACCGGGCGCGTACCCAACCGCGGCAGTTGCGCCAACGATTGTCGCTTTCCTTACGAGATCTACGCGCATAATCCCGAAACGGGTACCACCTTTAAACTTGAAGAGCAGAGCGAAGTGGGCACCTATATCATGAATGCCAAAGATCTCAACCTTGCTTCGCACATCGACGAGATCCTCTCAAGCGGCGTGATCGATTCGCTCAAGATCGAGGGGCGTACCAAGTCGGCCTACTACGCCGGTGTGGTAACCAAGGCTTATCGCCACGCGATCGACGATTTTTATGCGGGCGATTTCGATGCGTCACGCTACCAAGCAGAGCTGCATACGACACAAAACCGCGGCTTTACCGACGCCTATCTCGTCTCGCGTCCTTTTGAGCGCGACGATACGCAGTCGCTAGGGTTTAGCATCGGCTACGGCACCCATCAAGTGGCGGGATTGGTGGACGAAGCAGGCGATACGTGGAAGTGCAAAGACAAAACCTGCGTCGGTGACGAAGTGGAGATCGTCCTGCCCGTCGGCGCTACGATCGAGGCGACGAAAAACGAAATCGGCGCGGTCTATCAAAGAGAGGGCAAATGGTACCTGCGCTTTGAGAAGATCGTCACGGTCGAGGGCAAAAGCCGCGAGTGTGTCCATAGCGGCGATACCAACGCGTGGCTTTTGCCGGTACGCTTGCCGGGCTATACCATCTTACGTCGTCCCATTGCCGAGGCATTGGATAAAAAGGGGCTGAGCCCCGACTCTACCCCAATGAGATTGGAGCCAAAGAGTATGAATGACAGGACAGGTTAATGATATTTATGGAGGCAGGACTTTAGTCCTGCACTTACGGGACTGAAGTCCCGTCTCCTACATTTTTAAGAAAGGAACGGCAATGAAATTTGTATCGATCATTATGGGAAGCAAAAGCGATTATGCGATCATGGAGGAGTGCGCCAAGACGCTCGAGAAGTTCGGTGTGCCGTATGAGCTGATCATCTCTTCGGCACATCGCAGTCCCGAGCGCACCAAAGAATATATCAAAAAGGCCGAAAAGAAGGGGGCGCAGGTCTTTATCGCCGCGGCAGGCATGGCGGCGCATCTGGCGGGCGCCGTGGCGGCGGCTACGACACGACCGGTACTTGGTGTCCCGATGGAGAGCGGTCCGTTGCGCGGCGAGGATGCGCTACTAAGTACCGTGATGATGCCTTCGGGCATGCCGGTGGGCACACTGGCGATCGGCAAAGCGGGCGCGGTCAACGCCGCCTATTTGGCGGTGCAGATCATGGCGCTTGAAGATGACGAACTGCGTGTCAAGCTCGATGAGGATCGCATCGCCAAAGCCAAAAAGGTAGAGCTCGACTCAAGCGAGATCGAGGTTATTCTTTAGTGAAGAGAGAAGAGAGAAGCGTTTTTGGAGTAGGGGCTTTAGCCCCGTTTTAGGTAAAAGTGAAGAGATAAGGCAAAGCCCATGCAGCTGCAGCTTAGAAATATAGGGATGATTAAAGAGGCGACCGTCAAGATAGACGGACTTACCGTCATTGCCGGCGAAAACGATACCGGTAAGAGTACAGTGGGCAAGGCGCTGTTTATGGTGCTTAAAGCAACTCTTTCCAAACGAAAAGCCGGTACGAAGGGTGGTCCTCATTCGATCATATTGAGTCTTCGTGAAAAACTATTTAAAAATCAAATAGAAGAGGGCGCAAGCATATGCTTAAAATATGAAGAGGGTGATTTTAAAGTATCATTTATGCAAAAAGGCATAGTTAAAATTTCTCCCGGTCCAAATTACTACAAACTACATGATGATCCTATTTATGTCGAAACACCGTTGGTCTGGAATTTTGCCGATTTCTTTCGCGATGTGGCGCAGGTAGAGTCCGAGATAGGAGTGGCATTGGAGTATCCCTATCTGATGAAAGATTTAAATTTCAAACTCCATATCAAAAGCGCTCATACCGAACAGGAGGTAGGCATAGAGGAGACGCTGAGAGCATTGATGAAAGGCGAATTTAAAAAAGACGACTCCGATCGGTACTATTTTTACAGATATGACGAAAAAATAGAGCTTGTCAATACCGCAACAGGGATCAAAACTTTCGGTATTTTGCAAGTATTGTCATGCAACCGTTGGCTCAATAAAGATACGGTTTTGATCTTAGATGAACCCGAAGTGCACCTGCATCCTAAATGGCAACTGGAGATGGCGAAAATTATTGTAACACTTGTAAAAAACGGAGTTAAAATAATAGTTAATTCCCATAGTCCCTATATGATCGAAGCGCTCAAGCGCTATAGCGATTTTGAAAAGATAGAGGAAAGGACGCATTTCTATTTGGCAGAAGGAGGCTCTATCAAACAAGAAAACAACAATAATGCCGAGACGTTAGAAAAGATTTTCGAAACGCTCTCCGAACCCTTTGAGGTGTTTGACGAGATGGAGAGTAAAGAGATGGAGAAGCTTATCGATGGCTGATATCGGTTTGTTTAAAAGAGAGTTTGCCTCTTTTGAGAGTACATTTAAGGCAACAAGTTTCGATAGTGAAAATGGTACAAATCTTTGCTATGACGAGAGTCGGGAAGTTTTGGATTTTGATGGGATTGTAGAAAATAGATATCCCGACAGCAACGAAAGACCCAAATCGTTTGATGCGATCTATATTTACGAAGAGAAGATCTTTCTAGTTGAGTTTAAAAATCAAAAACCTGCAGATATCAACAATAGTGAAGTTCAAAAAAAGCTTAAAGAGGGTATAGGGTTACTCTTTGATCTTTTATCACAGTTACATATCCAAAAAAGAGACTATGCGTTTATCTATTGCGTTGTATATAAAAATTGTAAAGAACCTTTTGAACGCTACAAATGCGGCATTTCAAAAGAGAAAGTTTTATTCGGACTTCAACGATACGAACAAAGTCTTGTAAAGAAAGTTTTTACAAATAACGTCGATTTTTTTACAAAACAGTTTAAAAAACATCTTCAAAAGGAACTTGCATGCTAACCTTCAGCGACCTACTCCTCAAACTTCAGCAGTTTTGGGCGGATCAAGGCTGTACCATTGTCCAACCCTACGACATTCCTGCCGGGGCGGGTACCTTCCATCCCGCAACGCTTCTAAGAAGCCTTGATTCGACACCGTGGGCGACGGCGTATGTGGCGCCTTCGCGTCGGCCGACTGACGGGCGCTATGGGGAGAACCCCAACCGTTTGGGAGCCTATTATCAGTTTCAGGTGCTCATCAAGCCAAGTCCCGACGATATCCAAGCGCTTTATCTCAAATCGCTCGAATACTTGGGACTCAATCTCAAAGAGCACGATATCCGTTTCGTCGAGGACAACTGGGAGTCGCCCACACTCGGTGCATGGGGGCTTGGCTGGGAGGTCTGGCTCGACGGCATGGAGGTGACGCAGTTTACCTATTTTCAACAAGTGGGCGGCGTAGCGTGCGATCCGGTGGCGGTCGAGATCACCTACGGAACGGAGCGCTTGGCGATGTATCTGCAAGGCGTCGAGTCGGTCTTCGATATCGTCTGGAACCGCCACGGCGATGCAGTGACCACCTATGCCGATGTGCATAAAGAGGGCGAATACGAATATAGCAAGTATCACTTCGAAGTTGCCGACACCGAGATG
>JALWQQ010000112.1 GCA_027083075.1 Campylobacteraceae bacterium | reverse complement strand
GGCGCTTTATGATGAACAAAATCGCGTGCCGACCTACCGCTTTTTGCAAGGAAGCATCGGCAAGAGCTATGCCTTTGAGACAGCATTGCGTTACGGCATTCCCAAGAGGGTGGTCGAGGAGGCAAGGCAGGTACATGGAGAAGACAAAGAGCGACTCAATGAGCTGATCGAGCGTTCAAGCGAGTTGGAGCGAACGATGCGCGCCAAGATCGCGGAGAACGAGGCGGCGCAGGCAAAGCTCAACGCCAAGATCAAAGCGCTTCAAGAAGAGGAGGAGCGCCTCAAACAAAAACACGCCAAAGCCTTGGCGACACTTGAAAACCGCTACAATGCCGCACTCAAGAGGGCGCAAGCGGCGCTCAAGGCAAAGGAGTCCAAAGAGGGCAGACGACTGTTGAATGAGGCGCATCGCCATAAGAGTATGGCGCCCAAGCGCATCGAGACTTCCGCGCAGCCGGAGTCTTTACGGGTCGGAGATAGGGTCAAGTACCGTTCGCACAAAGGAGAGTTGCTTGCGATCAAGGGCAAAGAAGCGACGATCGAAGTCGAAGGGCTTAAGATGCGCGTACCGCTTGCCGATCTAAAGCGTCTATCCGTTGCGACTGCGGTTCCAAAGAGCGACAAGAAGAAGCGACCCGTTACGACAGTGCATGTTGAAAAGAGCGGTGCATCGGTCAGTGTGAAGTTGTTGGGGCTCTACGCCGAAGAGGCGGAAGAGAAGTTAGACAAGTTTCTCTCTGATGCAATGGTAAACGGATTGAGTGAAGTCGAGGTGATCCACGGCACCGGCAAAGGGGTGCTTGCCAAGGTAGTAGAGCGCTACTTGCGCGAACATCCGAAGATCAAAACCTTCTATAGACCTGCCGCCAATCAGGGCGTGACTATAGTGGAATTGTAAACTTCGCATAGTATAATATGTAGATTTTGATTTTGGGAGCGGAATGTGGAACTATCGAAAATTGCCAATGAGTTGCGCGAAGATGAGAAGGCATTAGCCGCCGCTTTCGGTCTTGAGCGTTTTTACAAAAAGCATAAGGTGAAGTTGTGGGCGGCGGTGATCGCACTTGTTGTCCTCTTCGGCGGTCGTGCGATCTATCATGGCATCCAAGAGGCAAAGATCGCCTCTGCCAATGCAGCACTTATGACACTTCAGAAGCACCCTGATGATAGTCAAGCGCTATCGCAACTCAAAGAGAGTACCCCAAGGCTTTACGAGCTCTATAGTTTTGCGCAAGCGGCAAAAAAGCATGATGCCGCTGCACTTGCACAGCTTGCAAAGAGCCAAGAGCCGGTTATAAGCGATAGCGCACGCTATCATGCCGCCGTAGCGAAGCAGCAGAGTGCGCCGAGTAAACTCTATAAGGATCTTTCGCTGCTTGAAGAGGCGTACGAAGCGCTTAAGGCGGGTGACAAGCACAAGGCGCGTAAAAAGCTTCAGGCGATCGATAAGCGTTCGCCTGCCGCGACGATTGCGGCGTTGATGATGCATGCGACGATCGAGGTGAAGTGATGAGAAGAGCAAAGATTATTATCGCCGCCTTGACGGCGCTCTGGCTTTTAAGTGCATGCAGTAGCAAAAAATACTTCGAGCCTGAAAAGAGCCTCTCTGCATCGTTTGCTACCCATGCACTCAACGGTAAGATCGTCGATCTGACGCGTTCGGGCGCTACCTTGCATGACGGGCGCTATATCGGCAAGGCGGGCGAGAGTCGTTTTGCGCTGGGCGAGGGGTATCGCTACCTCAATGAGAATGAGAGTTATGTGCTGGCAGGCAACGAAGAGGGGGTGCTTAAGATCATCGACAAATCAAGCGGCGAACCTGTCAGGGCGGTGGCGTTTCATATCCCCATTATCGCCGCAAGTATCGAAAACGGTTTAGTCGCTTACATCCTGCAAGACAATACCTTCGGTGTCTATGAGATAGAGGGTAACCGTAAACTCTTGGAGAGTAAGTCCGAGAGAACCTTGGCGATCGATACGCGTGCTGCTGCGCCGATCTTTGTCGGTGCACTTGTCGTGGTGCCGACGCTTGACGGAAAATTGATTATCGTCGATCCGCACAATAGTGAAAATGCCAAGGCGGTCTACATCAGCAGCGAAGAGAACTTCAATAACGTGATCTATCTTAAGCGTTTCGGTAACTTCTTGGTGGCTGCAACACCCAAGAAGCTTGTCGTTCTCGGTGCGGGCGGTAAACGGGAGTATGGCGCCAATATCTCGGAAGTTGCCGTCGGCAACGATGCGCTTTATCTCTTTACGAAAGAGGGTGAGATCATCAAACTTAACGGTGCCTTGCAACCGATGGCGCGCAAGAAGTTCCGCTTTGCACACTACTCTGCGGCGGCGGCATTTGGCGGAAAGGTCTTTGCGCTTGATCAAAAGGGTTCGCTCATCGTGCTCTCTGCCGACCTCGATCGCTACAAGATCTACGATGTGGGCGATGTTAATAACCCGCCGCTTATCATAGGTAAGCTACTCTACAAAGACGGAAAGGTGATCGAGCTTGCAAAGCTCGGATACCAATAAACGCCTCATCGAAGCGTTTGAGGAGTATCTGCGAATTATTCGCGCACTTGACGACGATACCGTTTCAGCATATATTTCCGACCTCAAACAGTGTGCCGAGGCGATAGCCAAACCGCTTTTGCAGATAGAAAGCGGCGAGGTGATCGACTTTCTTTCGCACTTTGGGAACAAACGTACACTCAACCGTAAACTCTCTTCACTCAACACCTTTTTTGCCTTTTGTCATCGTGAAGGGCTGGGGGAGAATCGTTTACATATCCCCATGGCAAAGGTACCCAAAAGACTACCCAAGTACCTTAGTTTTGAAGAGGTGATGCGGGGTGTTGCGACGATCGATCGTTCGACACTGCAAGGCTTGAGGGACTATGCGTTGATACTCTTTTTGTATGCAAGCGGATGTCGCATATCCGAAGCGCTTGCGGCGCAACGAAGCGATATCCGAGACGGATGGTTGACGATTCGTTATGCCAAGGGAGAGAAGGAGCGTACGGTACCGCTTGCGCCTGTTGCTCTGGAGGCGCTTGAAGCCTACCTCAAGGAGGAGCGGTTGACAAGCGGCGCCTTGTGGCTCAACTACAAAGGGGAACCGCTGAGTCGCATCAGTGCCTACAAGATCGTCAAGAAGTATCTTGGCGTATCGCCGCACGTGCTGCGCCACTCTTTTGCTACGGCGTTGATCGTCGGCGGGGCGGATCTTCGGGTCGTGCAGGAGCTCTTGGGACATGCGTCGTTAGAGACGACGCAGATCTACACTCATATCCAAAAAGCGCATCTGCAAGAGACGGTGCGACGACACCACCCCTTGGAGCGTCATTGATGATGAAAGCACTGGTAGAACGGCTAATGGCGCACGGCTATCTCTTTAAGTCTCTGACGCCTATTGCACCGAAAGCATTGGGGAGCAGAAAGCGGATCGCGATCTATCTCGGTGTCGATACCGAAGGTTTTTATGCGGCGCTCTTTCATCTTGCCAAAAAAAGTCGGGTGCTACGTAAAGAGGCGGGTGAGATCGAGGCGCTTTATGATGCGCTTGTGTCGTACAATGGTGCGCACATTCCTCGTAAGATCATTCTGATCGACGCACCGCTTTGTTCTAAAGCCAAGGCGCTTTTGGAGGAGCGGGGATGGAAGGTTTGGAATGAGGAATGAGTAATAAGGAATCGGAATCTGTTATCCGTTGTCCGATAGCTGCATGGGTTTTAGTCCCGTTTGTTTTGATAGCTGGCATAAAGAGCAAAGAACCTTGATAGGGGTAATCAATGAAACACAAGAAGTCTCATTATCATCTACTTGCCGATATCGGCAATACGCGCATGCATCTCTTCGACGGCAAATCCGTGATACATCTGTCCGTCGATGAAGCTATCGGTCGCTATGCCGCCCAAAAGGTCTATTATATCTCTGTCAACCACGCAGTGCAGGCGCGTATTCAGGAGGAAACTCAGTGGGAAAACATTTCCAATAAGGTGCATCTTCTCGGCGAATACGAGACGATGGGGGTAGATAGGCGAGCGCTTTGTTTAAGTCATGATGACGGTATCTTTATCGATGCGGGTTCGGCGATCACAGTCGATAAGGTGTGCGGCGGGTATTATGAGGGTGGATGGATCATGCCCGGACTCGAGGCGATGCGGCGTGCCTATGCTTCCATTTCGCCGGTGTTGGACATTGTGCCGGATACGACTGTTGAGTTGATGCGCTTGCCGCGCACAACTGCGCAGCAGATAAGCTATGGTATAATCGCCCCCATCAAAGCCTTGGTAGAGCGAGAGAGCGGTGATCTGCCGATCTATGTCACCGGCGGTGACGGCGCACGGATTGCATCGCTTTTTTCAGATGCTATCTTTGACGAATCTCTCATTTTTCGAGGTCTCAAGCGGGCAATGGATAGGGATCTGACCTCAATGACAATGCGTTAGCGTTGTCGTTGCGGGTCTGACCCCTTCAAGCATTATTCACTATTCACTTCTGTTTCAAGGGGGCAGACCATGCTAACGATAGCACTTCCAAAGGGGCGCATCGCCGAAGATACACTGGCGATATTCGCATCGCTTTTCGGTACGGACTTTGCCTTTAGCGGTAGAGAGCTGATCATGGAGCGTGAGGGGTTTCGCTTTTTGAATGTGCGCAACCAAGATGTGCCGACCTATGTTGAGCATGGCGCGGCGGATCTCGGTGTTGTCGGACTCGATGTGATCACCGAAAAAGAGCCCGATGTGGTCGATCTGTTAGATATGCGCCTCGGACAGTGCAGTGTGGCGATCGGTATCCCCGAAACGGAGCAGCTTGACTGGAGTCGTCCCGACATCAAAGTGGCAACCAAGATGGTCAATATTGCTAAAAACTACTTCGCCCAAAAAGCAGTCGGCGTCGAGGTGCTGAAGCTCTACGGCTCTATCGAGCTTGCACCGCTGGTAGGGCTAGCCGATGCGATCGTCGATATCGTCGAGACGGGTACGACAATGCGTGAAAACGGTCTGAAGGTTGCGGAGAAGATCATGGATTCTTCGGCACATCTGATCGCCAACAAGCAGAGCTTTTATGCCAAAAAAGCGGAGATTCTCGATCTCTACAGCAAGTTATCCGAGGCGGTCAAAGAGAGTGAGTAGCGCACTCGATCTTTACGCCAAAGCCGAGGCACTACTGGGTGTTAACGAGGCGGCACCGGAGCTTTATGCTCACTATATAGAGACCATGATGCTTCTGGAGTTTCGCTCCTTGCTTGATGTGGGGTGCGGGGGTGGTGCGTTTCTTGAGGCGGCTACGAAGCACTTTGGCGACATCGAAGCGACCGGATGCGACAGCAGTGCGGTAATGGTGCAAAAGGCGCAAGCAAGAGGCATCCGCGCGCAGCATGCCAAGCTTGATGAGATACAAGGCAGCTACGATCTGATTACCGCCGTTTTCGATGTGCTTAACTATATGGACAGTACAGCGCTTCAAGCTTTTTTTAAGGCAGTGCAGGCACGACTCAATCCGGGCGGCTATTTTTTATGTGACCTAACTACTCGTTACGGCTTCGAATCTATCGCTTCAGGACTCTTTCACGCGCAAGATGCTTTGCACTTTGTGGCGGTAGAAGGAGTGTTTGACGCACCGATCTATCGCAATCGCTTTACGCTCTTTGAAAAGGAGGGTGAGTGTTACCGCAAGAGTGAAGGCGAGATCGTGCAGTACCTCTATGAGACCGAAGAGGTGATCGCGATGAGCGGACTCAAGCCCCTCTTGCAGCGTGAGATTTTTCTCTATAGTGACGAAGAGGCGGATAAACTGCTTTTGCTTTTGCAGAAGGGTTGAATTCTCAGTATCTGTACGACAT
>JALWQQ010000111.1 GCA_027083075.1 Campylobacteraceae bacterium | reverse complement strand
GAGTATCTGCGCCGCCATCTGCCCACGGCAGAGAGTTTTCATCCCGACTATAACGAAGCGCTACAGATGATGCTCAAAGCGGGTGGTAAGCGTTTTCGCCCCGCACTCTTACTCGGTGTTGTCGAGGCATATACGCCGATGCTTTACGACGCCGCGTTACCCGTTGCCCTCGGTGTCGAGATCTTTCACACCTACTCGTTGATACATGACGATCTGCCCGCTATGGACAATGCCGATCTTCGCCGTGGGCATGAGACGATCCATAAGCGATTTGACGAAACGATCGCTATCTTGATAGGCGATGCGCTCAATACCGAAGCCTTTTTGCGTATCGCCGAGGCGCCTTTGAGAGAGGATGTGAAGATAACGCTTGTCCGCCTTTTGGCGCAAGCGGGCGGTGCGACGGGTATGGTGCTCGGGCAGGCGATCGATTGCCGCTTTGAAAACACGCCGTTGACCATAGAGCAGATGCGACGTATGCATACCGACAAAACGGCAAAACTCATTGCCGCTTCGCTACGTATGGGCGCCGTGATCGCAGGTTGTGAACGCCCATTGCAGGAGCGGCTCTACGATTTTGGTCTGAGACTCGGACTGCTTTTTCAGATACAAGACGACATTATCGATGCGACACAGAGCACGCAGCAGGCGGGCAAAGATACCGGTATAGACGATGCAAAAAACAGTTTCGTCACCCGCTTGGGTCTTGAAGCGACGATGCGCGAAGCGGACAGCGAAGCGAAGGTGCTTGAGGAGATCTTCGAAAGCTTCGATGCGTCGCTTCGCAAAACACTTTCGCCTATCATACAGCCCTATCTCTATCGACACACAAAGGATGCTTAGATGAACGACATACACGCGATGCGCAAAAAGATGGCAAACACACTGCGCTTTTTGGCTGCCGATATGGTGCAGCGTGCCAACAGTGGACACCCCGGTGCGCCGATGGGTTTGGCGGATATCGCTGTTGTGCTGAGTGAAAAACTCAAACACAATCCGAAAAATCCACACTGGCTCAACCGCGACCGTTTGGTCTTCTCGGGCGGTCACGGTTCCGCACTCGTCTATGCGCTTTTGCACCTTTGGGGGTATGATGTCTCTCTCGAGGATCTTAAAAATTTCAGACAGCTTGATTCTAAGACGCCCGGACACCCCGAACAGGGGCACACGCCCGGTGTAGAGATCACCACCGGACCGCTCGGGCAGGGCGTCGCCAATGCCGTCGGTTTTGCGATGGCAAAAGCCTATACGGCGCACTTAGTCAATTCGGAGACCTGCGCACTTATCGACCACAAGATCTATTGTCTTTGCGGTGACGGCGACTTGCAAGAGGGGATTAGCTACGAAGCGTGTGCACTGGCGGGTCACCTGCAACTTAAAGATCTTATCCTTATCTACGACAATAACCACATCACGATAGAGGGCGATACCTCTTTGGCGTGGAGCGAAGATGTCGAGGGTCGCTTCAAGGCGCAAGGCTGGGAGGTTTTGCGCATTAACGGTCACTGCTACGAAGAGATCGAAAAGGCGCTCGATGCGGCAGCCGATGCAACAAAGCCGACACTCATTATCGCCAACACGATTATCGGCAAAGGTGCGGGTGAGATGGAGGGATTGCACCATACGCACGGTGCGCCGCTTGGCGAGGAGATCATTCGTGCTTCTAAACAAAAAGAGGGCTTTGATCCTGATGCGCACTTTGTGATCCCCGAAGATGTCTTATTGCGTTTTCGTTGCGCCGTCGAGAAGGGCGAACTCTATGAAAAAGAGTGGCTACATCGCCAAAAAGAGGCGCCTTTAGCGGAGCAAAACGAGATCTTAGCGCGCCTGCTCAACCCCGACTTTTCAACGATAGCATGGCCGGAGTTTGGTGATGAGCCGATGGCGACAAGGGATAGCAACGGCAAGATTCTCAATGCCATCGCCAAGGCACTTCCCGGTTTTATCGGCGGTTCTGCCGACCTTGCACCGAGCAATAAGACGGAGCTAAAGGATCTGGGTGATTTTCCCAAAGGGCGCAATATCCGGTTCGGTATTCGCGAGCATGCGATGGCGGCGATCAGTAACGCGATGGCGCTGTACGGCACGCTGATTCCTTTTAACGCTACCTTCTTTGTCTTTAGCGACTATCTTAAACCTGCCGCTCGTATCGCGGCACTGACCGGTATTCGCAACTTTTTCGTTTGGACGCACGATAGCATCGGCGTAGGCGAGGATGGTCCTACGCACCAGCCTATCGAGCACCTTTCACAGTTTAGGGCGTTGCCCGGTTTCTATGTATGGCGCCCTGCCGACGCAAGAGAGAATGTCGAAGCGTGGAAGCGTGCACTTGCGTTCAAGGGGCCGCATGCATTTGTCTTGAGTCGTCAAAAGCTTGATGCCGTTAGCGGCACGCCCGCTTTCGGTGAGGTAGCGCGCGGTGCTTACCTGCTCAAGAGAGCCGAAAATGCCGCTTTGACGATTATGGCAAGCGGCAGTGAGGTGTCGCCTGCCCTTCAAGCATCAAAGCTACTTGAAGAGAAAGGGATCGGGTGCAATGTCGTCTCGGTACCCTGTTTTGATCTCTTTAATGAGCAAGATGATGCCTACAAGCAAGCCGTTGTCGATCCTAAAACCAAAGTGCTTGCGGTAGAGGCGGCACGCGGTATGGAGTACTATCGTTATGCCGATGCCGTACTTGGCATGGAGACATTCGGTGCTTCTGCCCCGGCAGGCGCTCTCTTTGAGAAGTTCGGCTTTACCCCCGAAACGATAGCAGAGAAGGCCGGCAAGCTGTTGAGTGTGTGATTAACGAAAAAAGCGCAAAGCTTTTTAGATTTTTTAGATATTTCTAAGAGCTTCTACTCTATAATCTCACTCTCAAATCGTCGGGGTGTGGCGCAGTCTGGCTAGCGCGCTACCTTGGGGTGGTAGAGGTCGCAGGTTCGAGTCCTGTCACTCCGACCATGTTGAGATACTACACACCTTCTAATCCTTAAGCAGTCCACCGCGAATCGTATCTTCATCAAGTATATCTTTTTCATAACGTACGACACCGATACCCTCTGTTTCGTTGATGTAGACTTCGGCGATCCCCTCTTGACCTTGGAGTGCCAATATCTTGTCACGATCGAAGATATCCAAAGGCAAATAGACATTGCCGCGATTGTTGGGACTTGGCATCGTCGCGACCCAGTAGAACCAGAGTGCGCTCAGTAGCAAGACAAAGATGGCAAGTGCATCACGCCCGTAGTGCTGTACAAGATAGCCTGCGATGATACCGCCAAAGAAGATGCCGGTATAGGCAAAGGTATTGGCTACCCCGAGTGCCGCACCCTTTTGGTGGACTTTGGCAAACTTGGCAACAAAGCTTTGCAGCAGCGGCTCGAACATATTGAAACCGATAAAGAAGAGTACGACACCGACGATAAAGAGCCACGGTAGCGTGGCAAACCCAAGTAAGACAAACGCAAGGGCGATAAAGGCAACCGAGACCATAAAAACCTGCTTGCCTTTGTTGTACTTTTCACCGAAGATAGCTGCCGGAGCCATCGCAATAAAGCCGAAGATCATCGCAGGAAAATAGACCTTCCAAAGCTCCGCTTTCTCCCAGCCAAACCCCCCTTTTTCCGCAGGTAGTGTCATGATCATCGGGATGATATAAAACGCCATCGTCATAATGGAAGAGTGAAACAAAAAGGTGATATACATCCGTACCAACGCTTTGTCTTTAAAGACATCGGCAACCTTTGCCTCCTCTTCGGCATAGCTGTGTACGATCTTCGGCGGTTGGGGGACGGCGGTAAAGAGCACACCGATAGCGGCGACCGAGAGTACGGCGGTCAGCCAAAAGAGCTTATCGATCCCCCAGTGTCCGCCTACGACAGGAGCAACGATCATTGCCGCGGCAAAAGAGAGCGCGATCGTACCGCCGAGTATCGCCATCGCATGCGGGCGCTCTTCCTCTTTGACCAGATCGGCGACCATAGCCGAGACAACAGAGCCGATTGCGCCGGCACCCTGCAAGAAGCGCCCGAGTAGTAGTGTCCAGATACTGCTTGCCTCTGCGGCGATGACCGAACCGACGATAAAGATGATCAAACCGATCAAGATCGTTACCTTGCGACCGATCTTGTCACTCAGCACCCCGAAAGGCACTTGAAAGAGTGCTTGTGTTAAGGCGTAGCCACCCACGACAACCCCTGCAAGAAAGGGGGTAGCCCCCTCCATCTGTAAGGCATAGATCGAAAGTACGGGCAGCACGATAAAGAGCCCGAAAAAGCGCAGTGCTACGATGAGACTGAGCGGCATGATTTGCTTAATCATCTTCACATCTCCTATAGGATAAAATAACTCCCAATTATAGTGCTTCAAGGTTAAGAGAAGATGAAGATAGTCTTAGCAACGGGCAATGCGGGCAAAGTGCGCGAATTTCGTGAGATGTGTGAGGTGGAGGTGATCCCCTATAAAGAGTTAACGGGCGATCTTGAGATCGTCGAAGACGGCGAGAGCTTTGCGCAAAACGCACGGATCAAAGCACGTACGATTTTTGAGGCGCTGGACAAAGAGGCGATCGTCATTGCCGATGATAGCGGTATCTCTTTGCCTATATTGGGCGGTGCACCCGGCATCTACTCGGCGCGTTATGCCGCAGAAGGTGCAAGTGATAAAGAGAATTTGCATAAATTGATCGATGCACTCAAAGCCAAGGGGCTCAATAAGACCCCCGCCTACTATACCGCCGCCATTGCCGTCGTATCGCCGCGGGGAGAGTATGTGGTGCATGGCTGGATGCATGGTCAAGTGATCGACGAAGCGCGCGGCGACAAGGGCTTCGGGTATGATCCGATCTTTATCCCCGAAGGGTATATGCTGACTCTCGGCGAGCTTGACGATGAAGTAAAAAAAGCGATATCGCACCGCGCCAAAGCGATGGCGTTGGCAAAGCCGATCATTGAGATGTTACAGAGGAAATAATGCAAAAAACAAAAGAAGCGTTTTTAAAAGACCTGCAAGCAGTCTATCTGGAGTTGCAAGATAGGCAAGCAGAGCTGAACGGTTACTACGATCTGATAGACGAGAGCAAAACGCATCCGAGAGCCGACAAGGTAGTCGATGCTTTTTTGAAGCTACTCGATTTGCCAAAGGACAAAGAGAGTGAGATGGCGGCGCTGACACGTATCGTTAACTTGCGTGAAGATGCGCTTGAGCAGGTGTTGCAAAAGCAGGGTTTGAGCGAGGAAGAGATACGCGTCAAAAAGGAGCTGGCATACGGCTTTGTGAGTATGTTGCACATCACGCGGCACGAAGATTTGATCGCTTGGATCGAAAAAGAGCAGCTGCTAACTCCCTTTTATCGCGCATTGATCTTCGGGGTGCACTATGTCGGATTGCGATTAAGCGAATGGCAGAGCAAATGGAGCGATCATATCCTCAATCGTATTAACCCGACGCTAAGTGAACTTTTTAATGGCGACGATGCCAAGCTTTTCGAGGCGTTGCAAGCGCACGAGTTGATCGATAGAGACGAGGAGGGCAATATCGCCGATCGCTGTTACTCGGTACTTGTTTGTGATAATGAGCAACGAGTAATGAGTAATGAGGAACCGAAGGATGATGAGCAACCGAAAGAGGGGTTAAAAGGGTTTAGAGCGATTCCTTACGCCGAAGCTTTCAAAGATGAAGTTGCGGCAGTAGCAACGGCACTGGAGCAGCTCATTGCTCTGCTGCGTCAACACGACGATGAGGTCTTTGGGCAAAAGGAGGCATGGGTCGCCTATTTTACGGCGCTTAAAGAGGCGTTTATGCACACCAAACGCTACGAGCTTGTCGGCAAATGGGCGGAGGTGGATCGTCGCTGGATGGCGATCACGACGCCGCTACAGGTAGGGCATCCGCTGGAGTATTACGAAGATCACTACCGCAAAGCGGTGGCGCTGGAGTGGGATCTGCGCATCGTCAATCCGCGCTTGCAAGAGGCGTCGCATACTAAGGCGCGCATCAAAACGGCAGCGTACGCGTTGGCAAAAAAGATCGGCGGCGATGCC
>JALWQQ010000110.1 GCA_027083075.1 Campylobacteraceae bacterium | reverse complement strand
GAGAGGCACAAAAGAACCTCAAGAAAAAGTTTAAAAAGTATTATCAGTTCGGTTTTACCGGCACGCCGATCTTTCCCGAGAATGCGTTGGGTGCTCAGACGACGGCGAGTGTCTTTGGTAGACAGCTGCATAGTTACGTGATTACCGATGCGATTCGCGATGAGAAGGTACTCAAATTCAAAGTCGATTATAACGATGTAAGAGCGAAGTTTAGGAAGGCTGAGAAGTTAGATGAAGATCTGTTGAGTACTCAAAAGGACGGGACTAAAGTCCCTACTCCAAGTAGTGCTGCCTTATTTTCAGAAAGTGATGGAGTAGGGGCTTTAGCCCCGCTAAAAGAAAACGATAGTATCGAAGCAGAAACTTTGGCTTCGTTAAAACAAGCCCTATTGCATCCGGAGCGAATCGAGGAGATTACACGCTATATCTTGACGCATTTTAATCAAAAAACGCACAGACTTATGCCGGGCGCCAAGGGCTTTAATGCGATGTTTGCCGTGAGCAGTGTCGATGCGGCAAAGCTCTATTATGAAGCGTTTAAAAAGCTGCAAGAGGGTAGCCCTAAGCCCTTAAAGGTAGCAACCATCTTTTCGTATGCGGCAAATGAGGAGCAAGATGCCATCGGTGAAATTGCCGACGAGGGGTTTGAAGTTTCGGCGATGAACAGCAGTGCCAAAGAGTTTTTGGCGATGGCGATTGCAGATTATAATGCGATGTTTCAAAGTAACTTTGGCGTAGATAGCAAATCGTTTCAAAACTACTATCGTGATATATCCAAGCGGGTAAAAAGCGGAGAGATCGATCTGCTGATTGTGGTCGGGATGTTTTTAACAGGCTTTGACGCACCAAGGCTTAATACGCTTTTTGTCGATAAAAATTTGCGATACCACGGGCTGATACAAGCCTATTCGAGAACCAACCGTATCTATGATGCCACAAAGAGTTTTGGCAATATTGTAACTTTTAGGGACTTGGAACAAGCTACGATCGATGCTATCAAGACTTTTGGCGATAAAAATACAGCCAATGTGGTGTTAGAGAAGAGTTACCAAGCGTATATGCAGGGCTTTGAAGAGAGTGGCGAAGCAAGACGGGGCTTTGTGGAGGTGGTGGCTGAACTTAAAGAGCGGTTCCCTGATCCGACGCAGATAGAAAGAGAGAGTGATAAAAAAGCCTTTGTAAAGCTCTTTGGGGAGTATTTGAAGCTTGAGAATATCTTGCAAAACTATGACGAGTTTGCCGCGCTGCGAGAGTTGCAGTCGCTAGATACGGAAGATAGCGAGGCGGTAGAGGCGTTTAAAGCGATGCACTACCTAAGTGATGAAGAGTTGGAGGCGATGAAAGAGATAGAGCTTGTGCCTGTTAGACTGGAGCAGGATTACCGCTCGACATATAACGATATAAGAGAGTGGATACGCAAAGAGCGAAAAAATAAGCAAAACCAAGAGAGCAGTATCGACTGGGACGATGTAAGCTTCGAGGTAGATTTGCTGAAATCTCAAGAGATTAATTTGGATTATATTTTAGAGTTAATACTAGAAGAGCATAAAAAGAGAAAAGATAAGGCATCATTAATCGATGAGATTCGCCGCATTATTCGTGCAAGTTTGGGGCATAGGGCAAAAGAGAGCTTGGTTGTTGAGTTTATTAACCGAAGCGACTTGGATAATTTTGAGGATAAGCCAAGTATTATCGAAGCTTTTTATACCTTTGCCCAAGCAAAACAGAAAGAGGAAGCAAAAGCATTAATCGAGGAAGAGAACTTAAACGAAGAGGCATCAAAACGCTATATCGAGGTGTCTCTAAAACGGGGTTATGCAAGCGACCATGGAACCGAACTCAATGAGATATTGCCGAAAATGAGTCCGTTAAACCCTAAGTATCTAACCAAAAAACAGACGGTTTTTGAGAAGATAGCAGCCTTTGTGGAGAAGTTTAAAGGCATAGGTACTCTCGAATAAAAAAGTGCATTAAAGTCTCCTTTCATCTTCGCTTTGCTATATTCTAAAGTAATGAATAGTTAATAATGAGTAATGAAAAACCGAAGGATAATGTCATGTCCCAAGAGCCGAAAAAACCGTCGTTTGTGCATCTGCATCTACACACCGAGTATTCACTGCTTGACGGTGCCAACAAGATCAAGGCGCTTGCCAAGAAGGTAAAGCAGCTTGGGATGAGCGCCGTGGCGATGACCGATCACGGCAATATGTTCGGTGTCATCGACTTCTACAACACGATGCGCAAGGAGGGCATCAAGCCGATCATCGGGATGGAAGCCTATGTGCACAATATGCCCGAACTCGGTGACAAATCGACCCGCCAACGCTTTCACCTCTGCCTGTACGCCAAAAACGAAACGGGCTACAAAAACCTGATGTATCTGAGCTCTCAAGCCTATATCCACGGCTTCTACTACTATCCGCGCATCAACTGGGAGCTGCTCAAGGAGCATGCCGAGGGGTTGGTCTGCTCTTCGGCGTGTCTGCAAGGCGAGGTCAACTGGCACCTGAACACCAACGAGCGCAATCTCAAGTTCGGTGCGGGCGGGTACGAGAAGGCGCGCGAGGTGGCGTTGCGCTACATGGCGCTCTTTGGTGATGATTTCTACCTTGAGATCATGCGTCACGGCATCGGCGATCAGCACCGCATCGACAAGGATATCTTGCGACTTGGCAAAGAGCTTGACATCAAAGTGGTTGCGACCAACGACACGCACTATACCCACCGCCAAGATGCCGATGCACACGAGGCGTTTATGTGTATCGCGATGAACAAACTCTACGACGATCCCAAGCGTCTGCGCCACTCGGTGCATGAGTTTTATGTCAAGTCGCCCGAAGAGATGGCGGAGCTCTTCGCCGATATTCCCGAGGCATTGGAGGCGACGCAGGAGATCGCCGAGAAGTGCAATCTCAAGATCAAACTCGGCAACCCGACGCCGCCCAACTTCAAATTTACTCGTGAACGCGCCGCGGAAGCGGGACTCGAGCTGCCGGAGCCCGATGCGATCTATTCGATGGAAAATGACAAGGTGCTCTTTATGCATGAGGCGCGCAAAGGGCTTGAGAAGCGTTTGGAACTGATCGATCCCGAAAAGCACGATGCCTATCGTGAGCGCCTCGAGAGGGAGATGGAGATCATCAACACGATGAAGTTTCCGGGCTATATGCTCATCGTCTGGGACTTCGTCGATCGCGCCAAGCAGATGGGTATCCCCGTGGGACCGGGGCGCGGTTCGGCAGCAGGGAGCTTGGTCTCGTATGCGCTACGCATCACCGACATCGATCCGATGCCTTACGGTTTGCTCTTCGAGCGCTTCTTGAACCCGGAACGTGTCAGCATGCCCGATATCGATATGGACTTCTGTCAGTCGCGCCGTCAAGAGATCATCGACTATGTCATCGAGCAGTATGGACGCTACAATGTTGCACAGATCATCACCTTCGGTAAGATGCTTGCCAAAGGGGTGATCCGCGATGTCGGGCGCGTGATGGGACTAAGCTATGCCAAAGCCGACGCGATGGCAAAGCTGATCCCCGACGAGCTTGGCATCACCCTTGAAGAGGCGTACAAAAAAGAGCCCAAGATCAAGGCGCTGCTTGAGAGCGACCCTGATGCCAAAAAGGTGTGGGAGTTTGCCTTGGCACTCGAAGGACTTAACCGCAATGCCGGTACCCATGCCGCGGGCGTGGTGATCTCTAACGAACCGCTCTGGGAGAAGACGCCTATCTTCAAGCCTTCGGGACAAGAGACGTTAGCGACACAGTATAGCGGCAAGTATGTCGAAGATGTCGATCTGATCAAGTTCGACTTTTTGGGGCTTAAAACACTTACCGTCATCGACGAAGCGCTCAAGCTTGTCGAAAAGCGTCACGGCAAGAGGATCGACTTTGCCAAGATCGGCATGGAGGATCCGGAGGTCTACGAGTTTATCTCGACGGGCGAAACCTTGGGGCTCTTTCAGATCGAATCATCGGGTATGCAGGATCTTGCCAAAAAGCTCAAGCCAAGCGGCTTCGAAGATGTCATCGCGATGCTCGCGCTCTATCGTCCCGGACCGATGGAATCGGGCATGTTGGATGACTTTGTCGAGCGTAAGCACGGGCGCGCCGAGATCACCTATATGTTTCCCGAGCTTGAGCCGATCCTTAAGCCTACCTACGGGGTGATCGTCTATCAAGAGCAGGTGATGCAGATCGTACAAACCATCGGGGGCTTTAGCCTCGGCGGTGCGGACTTGGTACGCCGCGCGATGGGAAAAAAGATCCCCGAAGAGCTGGAGCGCCTCAAAGGAGAGTTTGTCGAAGGGGCGATCAAAAAGGGCTTTGACGGCAAAAAGGCGGGAGCGCTCTTTGATTTGATCTTGAAGTTTGCGGGCTACGGCTTTAACAAGTCCCATTCGGCGGCGTATGCGATGATCACCTTCCGCACCGCTTATCTGAAGCACTACTACCCCACCGAGTTTATGGCGGCAATGTTGACACTTGAGCGTCACAACACCGACAAGGTGGTCAAGTATGTCGATGAGCTTAAGCGCATGGGTATTGAGCTCTTGCCTCCCGATATCAACAGATCGGGACGCGACTTCGAGGCGACGTCGATAGAGGGCAAAGAGGTGGTCATCTTCGGTATGGCGGCGATCAAGGGTGCGGGTGATGCGGCGATTGAGAGCATCCTCGAAGCGCGCGGCGATAGCCCCTTTGCCGATCTTGGTGACTTCGTGTCGCGTATCGATTCGCAAAAGGTTAACAAAAAGGTACTGGAAGCCTTGATCAAGTCGGGGGCGTTGGATAGCTTCGGTTATTCGCGAAAAGCGATGCTCTCTCAGATCGAAGAGATCGTCGATGCGGGCAAGAAGGCGGCGGATGCGAAGCGCATGGCGGAGCACTCGCTCTTTGGCGACGGTGATGAGATGACGCATGTGGCGCTGGAGCTGAAAAACAGCGACGAGTTCGAGCCTTTGGAGATCCTTGAGATGGAGAAAGAGACCTTGGGCTTTTACGTCTCGGGTCACCCACTCGATAAGTATCGCGAGACGCTCTCTAAGATCAACTATACCCTTAGTTCCGAGATCGACGAGCTGGCGGATGGCTCTCAAGCGCTGATCATCGGCAAGGTAGAGGAGATCGTCGAGAAGATCAGCAAAAAGGGCAACAAGTTCGGCATCGCACACATTATGGACCTGCACGGAACGGTCGAGTTGATGCTCTTCGAGGATCGCCTAAAAGAACTCGAAGAGGAGTTTGACATGAGTAAGCCGATCGCCTTCAAGGTCAAAGTGACCAAGGATGGCGACTTTACACGGATGAATATCCTCAAGATCGAGACGCTAAACGATGCCAAAAGAGAGAAGGTCAAGGTCAAAAAGGAGATCAAGCACACCCCCGAGCCCGAGCAGCCACCGGTCATCTTGGCGGTCAACCTGATGCCCGATAGCAAGATCGTCGAAGAGTTGATGTGTTTGGTCGAGCGCTATCCGGGCAAACGCCCTTTGCAACTACGTATCAAAAGCAAGCTTGCCGATGTGGTGATCGAGAGCAAATATCGAGTGAGCGATCTGATTATCGACGAAGCCAAAGCGCTGGGTGTCTTCCCCGAAGAGGCGCTGGTGGAAGTGGGTTAAGTCGGAGAAACTTAATCTCATTTTCAAGCTAAAAGTTTATAATACACACTCAAAGATTTTCGATCCGAGATCGTAAAAGGGGACATAATGAAATTGATCAAAGGCTTGTTGACGCTGATCGGCGCACTTGTTGTGCTGGGTCTGCTCTATGTCGGTATCCGCTTCGGCGGTACGCTGAAAGATTTTGATTCGGGTGCGCTTGGTGCCTACTTGGAGATGGCGGGCAAGGTCGCCGAGACGGGTGATCCCGCCAAGGGTATGGTGATCCGCAAAAAGATGGTGATTCCCGAAGGGATGAGCAAAAAAGAGGCGATCGAAAATGGATGTAACATAATTAATGGATTGAATGACTACTTAAGCGATCATGGAAATCTTTGCCAATTGGCGAAAAAAAATAAAATTACCCT
>JALWQQ010000109.1 GCA_027083075.1 Campylobacteraceae bacterium | reverse complement strand
GGTATGCGTTGGCGCGCTGGATGCGATCGATGCGGTTTCTTTGGTGCATCTGCGCGGTAAGTTGATGGCGCAAGCGTGCGAAGGTATCGATGTGGGGATGCTGGTAAGTCTTGGGCTTGACGATGCGACGGTAGAGAGTCTATGTGAAGAGGCGCGCAAAGAGGGGATGCGTGTCTGGGCGGCAAACTACAACGCCGAGGGGCAGATCGTCATCGCGGGTATCAAGGAGGATTTGGAGCGACTCGTCGATAGGCTAAAAAGTGCCGGCGCCAAACGCGCAATGCTGCTCAATATGTCGGTAGCCTCTCACTGCCCGCTGCTTGAGAGCGCCTCTGCGCCGCTTGCCGAGGCGCTTGAAGTTGCCCTAAAAGAGCGCTTTGAAGCTCCTGTTATTTCCAATGTGACCGCAGCACCTTACCAAAGTAAAGCGGAAGCACTGGAGCTGTTGCCCAAGCAGCTGGTCATGCCGGTGCGCTATAAGCAGTCGATCGCAGCTATTGATGACAATGTGGACTGCTATATAGAGTTCGGGCATGGTGCCGTGCTTAAGGGGCTCAATCGCAAAGCGACCAAAAAACCGCACTTCAATGTTTCCGATCCCGATTCGCTTGAGGCGACGATCGCAGCACTTAGAGAGTTGGGTGCATGAAGATAGCGATCATGGGCGCAATGCCCGAAGAGACGGCACCGATCATTGCACAACTCGAAGATCCGCACAACGAGATCTATGCCAAAAATCGCTACACGATAGGGCATTATGGGGATGCGGAACTGGTAGTTGCCTACTCGAAGATCGGCAAAGTCTTTGCCGCATTGACCGCGGCAACACTGCTGGAGCGTTATGGCTGTGACATGCTACTCTTTAGCGGTGTGGCGGGTGCGATCAATCCTTCACTAAAGATCGGCGATCTGATCGTAGCAAGCGGACTCTGCCAACACGATCTGGATATCACCGCCTTCGGACACCCCTACGGCTATGTACCCGAGGGGGAGGTCTTTGTTGAGAGCGACAAGGCGCTTAGAAAGATCGCGCACGATGTTGCCGAGAAAAAGGGTATCGCACTTCAAGAGGGGGTTATCGCTACGGGAGATCAGTTCGTCGCCGATAGTGCACGCAAAAGGTGGATAGCCGAAACCTTCGGCGCCGATGCGTTGGAGATGGAGGGTGCGGCGGTGGCCGTGGTCTGCGATGCGCTTGATCGACCCTTTTGCATCTTACGTTCCATCAGCGATGCGGCGGATATGGATGCGGGGTTTGACTTCGATACCTTTTTGGAGAGTTCGGCAAAGCGCAGTGCCGACTTTATCTTGTCTATGGTAGAGGAGATCGTACACGCCGATGCGTTACGCTAAACCCGATCACCCCGTTGCCAAGCTGAGCAAAAAGCTGCAAAAGTGCTTTGGTAAAACCAATGTGGAGTATAGGCTGATCGGTGAAGGCGATCGCGTCTTGGTCGGACTTAGTGGTGGCAAAGACTCATTGGCGTTGGTGCATCTACTTTCGCATATGCAGCGCCACGCGCCTTTTTCCTTTTATTTCGAGGCGGTCACGGTGAGCTACGGCATGCCGGAAGAGAACTATGAGGCGCTTCATAAACATTGCGAAACCTACGGCATCATACACCATATCTACGAAACGAAGATCTTCGATATCGCCCAAGAGACGATCCGAGAAAACAGCTCTTTTTGCAGCTACTTTTCGCGGATGCGACGCGGTGCACTCTACACCTTTGCCGCCGAGAACGACTTTAACAAGGTGGCATTGGGACACCATCTTGATGATATGGCGGAGAGCTTTTTTATGAATATGCTCTACAACGGTACGCTACGAGCGATGGCGCCGATCTATCGCAGCGAGAAGGGTTTTGAGGTGATCCGCCCGCTGATTCGCTGTAGAGAGTCACAACTGCGCGGCTTTGCACAAAGTAACGGCTTTGAGACTATCGGTGACGAGGCATGTCCTGCGATGCGCATGCAGGTCAAGTACCCCTTTGCGCGTGCGCAAACCAAGGCATGGTTAGCGCAGATGGAAAAAGAGCACCCCGATCTCTTCAAGAAGCTACAATCGGCCTTTGCGCACATCCATGACGACACCTTTTTGGATCCGGCACGCTGGAAACGATAAGATTTATCAAAATATTGCACAAACAAATAAACTTACATTGAAAATATTTCGATAAGATGTACATGAATCTTTTTCTGAAGGGGGAGAAGATGCTTTTTCGTTGGCTATTTTTTGCTTTGATTCTCGTACTGCTCTTTTTCGTACTGGGTTATAGCGGGTTTTTGCTTTATAAAAGTGTTTTGATAGAAGAAAATTTTTCATTTGACATATATCATGATGCATTGATTGCTACTTTTGCATTGAGCTTCTTGCTTATTTTTTATTTTTCTCGTCTAATTTTTCATCGTTCACAAGAAGAGGCACTTTTAAAAACCGTTGTCTCCGGCATTGATAATATGGCGCTCTCAAAAGATGACGAACAAAGCGATCTGCCGCCGCTACCAAAGGATTTGAGCGATAAAAAAGCTGTCTACAAGTATCTCGAATCGGTGCTTCATATGCTCTATCTTAAGGAGCAAGAGGCAAAGGAGGCAGGCGAGGCGAAAACCTCTTTTTTGGCAAATATGTCTCATGAGTTACGTACACCGCTTAACGGTATTATTGGCTTTACCCAAATCTTACGCGATACCGATCTTAACGAAGAGCAACGCGAGTATGTCAAGATCATCGAGCAGAGCTCTGAAAACCTTCTGGCGATCATTAACGATATCTTGGATCTTACGAAGATCAGTGCCGATAAGATGGAAGTCGAAGAGATATCCTTCGATCTTCGCGATACTGTAGAGGGCGTAGTGGAGATGCTCTCGGCAAAAGCAGACCAAAAAAACATCTTGTTGGGTGTCTATATCGACCCTGCAATCGAGCGAAGGCGTATGGGCGACCCCACCAAGATCACCCAAGTACTTACCAACCTTGTCGGTAATGCTTTGAAGTTTACCCCCTCGTACGGTACCGTCACCGTCACCGTTCGACGAGACGAGGATGCGGGCGATTCCGATGCGTTGCGCTTTGAAGTCAAAGATACCGGTATCGGTATCAGTCCTGAAGATAAAGAGAAGATCTTCGAGGCCTTTGCACAAGCGGATATCAGTACGACGCGTGAGTTCGGCGGCACGGGCTTGGGCTTATCGATCTCTTCGAAGATGGTCGATTTGATGGGTGGCAAGTTGGATCTGGAGAGTGAACCGGGCAAGGGCACCACATTCTTCTTTACACTCTCTTTGCCAAGAGATAAAGCATTTGAATCACAAGAGATTATTTCCGATACCTGCCGTAGTAAAAAGGTCGGTTTGGCATTGCCGGTTGCGGGAAGTTATCGCGAAACCGAACAGTTTCTTTTTGATTATCTGGATTATATGGGGGTTGACTTCGAGCTCTATCTTTATGAGGAGATCTTTGGAGACTCACCCAAGCCCTTGCCGGATGTGATGCTCTTTTACCATCGATATGCGCGCTATGACGGAGAACTTGAGAAGATCTCGAAAGTATCGTGCCCGACGGTATTGATTACTACTGCGGCACTCAAGACGCAGATCGATCCGCATCGCCACCGCTTCGATGCGACGGTCACGGCACCGATGACCTACGATAAGCTTTTGTCCGGTCTGCGCCGCGCCTTTGACATGGCGCAGGAAAAATCGGATCACACCAAGACGGACATGCTTACCTTTGAGGGTATGCGCGTCTTGGTAGCCGAAGATAATGCGATCAACCAAAAGTTGATCAAAAAAGTACTTGAAACGTATAAGATCGAGGTGCTTTTGGCTTCCAATGGCGAGGAGGCGTTTGAGATACGCAGCAAAGAGCCTCTCGATCTTATCTTGATGGATATTCAGATGCCGGTACTCGGCGGTGTCGAGGCGACGGCAAAGATCTTGCAGTACGAGGCGGAAAACGGCTTACAGCACGTACCGATCGTCGCATTAATCGCCAATGTACTGGCGGGCGATAGGGAGAAGTATCTCAATGCCGGAATGGACGGTTATCTCGGCAAACCAATCGATATTTCATTGCTGACCGATATCCTTGAAAATTACTATCGGCAAAAGCAAACGGCTACCGATAAGCAAAAAACTTCTGCTAAATCGACACAATCGCAAGATACGGCAGAGCAGGCATCGCGTGAAGCGATAACAGATAAATCTGCGACATCGAAAACACCGGCTGTGCAAGAGGTAGAGGCCTTAAGGCGCCCGCAACACGATGCACTTCTCTGTTTTGGACATCCTATAGTGACCAAGATCTATCGCTCTTTGTTGCAAAAGCTCGGTTTTGAAGCTATCGACAGTGTTAGCACGACCGATGGGCTCAATGAGGCGTTAGAGAAGAGTACCTATCGTTATATCATCGTCGATGCGGAACTTGTAGGAAAATATGCACGACTGCTGATAGACGGCTTGGAGCTTGACGATACGAAGGTTAAAATCGTCACGGATGATGAAGCGTTGTGTCAAGAGATGGCGGAGCACTGCTTGCCTAAGGGGATCGATCTTGCAACACTTCGAAAGCACCTCGAAGAGCATGCATCGTAGCATGCTGCCTTTGGCTATCGTTTTTACTTTTATACTTTATGCCGAGTCGATCGAGACGCCTTCGCAGATGCGTTTGTCGCTCTTGAGCGCCTGCGAAGTGGCGATGCTGCACACAAAACCCTCGCGCAAATCTCCCGTAGTCTCTACACGTGCGCACAATGGAACGACGGTCGATGTGCTTGGCTGTAAACGCTTGCGCGATACCGCCGCTATCCTCGAAGAGTGCAACACAACCAAGCGCGACTACCTTTTGTGGAAATATCCGATCTGGTGCAAGGTGCGCATTGGCAATAAAGTCGGATGGATACGTAGGCAGTTTTTGCGATGAGTGTAGAGAGATTATCCGCGCCCGTTTCGGGAAGGCTTGACAGAGTGCTGGCGCAAGCACTCGGCAAGAGTCGCAATCAGGTCGAAAAGCTCATCAAAGAGGGACATGTTTATCTTAACGGTCGGCATGTTGTCAAGGCGAGTGTCAAGGTTTCGGCAGGTGATGAGATCGCCTATGAACTTGTAGTGCCGATAAAGCGAGATGCCGTGCCTGTTGATTTTGATGTCGAGGTGCTCTATGAAGATGAAGATATAATGGTGATAAACAAGCCTGCAGGCTTGGTTGTGCACCCCGCACCGTCGGTAAAAGAGCCGACGCTGGTTGACTGGCTTAAGCAGCGTGGCGTGTCGCTTTCGACACTCAGCGGTGAAGAGCGTCACGGCATTGTGCACCGTATCGACAAAGAGACGACGGGTGCGTTGCTGGTTGCCAAAAACAACGAAGCGCACGAGGCGTTGAGTAGGCAGTTGCAAGATAAGACAATGGGGCGCTACTATCTGGCGCTCATAGACAAACCGTTAAAAGAGAGTCGTATCGTCGAAGCACCTATCGCCCGTCATCCTAAAAACAGACTCAAAATGGCGGTTGTAGAAGGCGGTAAAGCGGCAAAGAGCGCCTTTGTCAATATCGCCGAGAGTCGTACGGGAAGTGCGCTGATCGCCGCAAAGCTCTTTACGGGGCGCACCCATCAGATACGCGTGCATCTGAGTCATATAGGCAGGCATATCTTGGGCGATACTTTATACGGATTTAAGAGCAAACGAAGTACAATCCCAAGAGTCTATCTGCATGCCTACGAGCTCTATGTAACGCACCCGAGAACGGCGCAGCGGATACGCATAGGCGCACCGCTTTTTGCAGACATGGCAGCATATATCGACACCTATTTCGAGGGGAATCTTATCGATGAGATCGATCGTTTATTGGATAGCGGCACTCTTTTTGATGCTCTTTAACGGCTGTAGCGATGTGCAAGGGATGCTTACTTTCGAGACCGATCCGCTTTTGCCGAGAGTGAACGAGGTCAAGACGATCGCAACGATGAGCTCGGTCGGTTTCGAGTGGAAAAAGATCGACGATCCGAGGGTAACGGCATTTAATGTCTATCGTGGCTATCCGGGAGCCGGGAAGCGTAGCTTGAAGCAGATCGCGACGGTTGGTAGTCGGTATGCTACGCATTTTGTCGATACCCGTCTTAAGCCCGATACC
>JALWQQ010000108.1 GCA_027083075.1 Campylobacteraceae bacterium | reverse complement strand
GCGCATTTAGAGCTCTACAACAAATACCATCGCCACAAGAGCATAAAGGATGGCTGGAGTCATCGCAATATCTCGCAGCGCGAATATTTCGAGAACTTTGTAGATGGAGCACACGAGTTTGGCAAAGAGATCCTCTACTTTCGAGACGATCGTCTGGTCGGTGTCGATCTGATCGACATCCTTGATGACGGCATTAGTGCGATCTACTTCTTTTATGATCCCGACTATGCAAGGCTCTCGCTCGGTACCTATTCGCTGCTCTATCAGATTCGTCTGGCGCGCATCTTGGAGCTTCCCTATATCTATCTTGGCTACTGGGTCGACGGCTGTAAGGCGTTTGCCTATAAAACGCGCTTTGCACCCGAAGAGATCCTTGACGGTTTTCCGCACATCAGCGAACCCGCCTCGTGGCAGAAGTGGCGATACGATACGACAAAAGGCGATGCGTGAGCAGTTTACTAAGTAAAGAGGGATACGCGTATCGTTTCGATCCAAAAGCGTGCGAGTCATGCAATGGGCACTGCTGTAGAGGCGAGAGCGGCTACATCTGGCTCAAGCGTGAAGAGATGGAATCGATCGCCGCATTTGTTAACCTCTCGTTAGAGGAGTTTGCTACAATCTACCTACGACGCGTCAAGCATCGCTATTCATTGCGAGAAAAGAGGCTTGGCGAAAACGACTTTGCGTGTATCTTTTTCGACGAAGCAAAAGAGCGCTGCGGGATCTATCCCGTTCGTCCGACGCAGTGTCGCACCTTTCCCTTTTGGGAGCAGTTCAAAAACGATGAAGACGAGGTAAGAAACGAGTGTCCCGGTATCGTATAACTCTCTTGCCGTTGTTATGTAGTATGTTGCTTTTTGGCGCATACCCCAAGGCGTCAACCTCAATCGATATGCAGATCGTCAAGGGGCTCTACTTTGAAGATATCAAGGCGTACGAGCCTGCAAGAGAGATCTTTGCCAAGCTCTATGATCGTACGGGCGAAGGGGCGTTTCTCATCAAAGAGGCGAAGGATGCACTCTTTGCACAGAGCCACTACCCCGAGACGATCCGTCGACTGCTACACCTGCGCAAGCAAACGCCCGATGACAAAGAGATCACTCGCATCTTGATACCGCTCTACATGGAGAGCAATAACTATGAAGCTGCTAAAAAGGAGGCGGAGCGCCTTTTGGAAGATTCGCACGATCCGAGAGATATCGATCTTGCCTCTAACCCCTTTCTCTACGGCGGCGACCTAAAACGGGCTACACAGATCTTGCGCAAGCTCTATGAACATACGCAGCGTGTGAGCGATCTGCTGCGTCTTAGCGATCTGCTGGTCTATCGCGGTAAAAGTGACGAGGCGATTAGGCTACTTGAGACGCACAGAAGGCTCAAGGGGGAGGATAAGGCGATCTATGCGGCACTACTGAAGCTCTATAGTGCCAAAAAAGATATCGATGGGCTCTTGGAGACCTACAAGGGACTCTATAAGCTTAAGCCGGCGCGTGAAGTACTTGATCGTATCTTGGAGATCTATGCATATAAGCACGACTTAAATAGTGCGGTAGCCTTTCTCGAGTCGGTCGATGCACCCAAAGAGGTGCTTTACGATATCTACAAGATGACCAAGCATTACAACAAGGCGATGGTCTTGGCACAAGATATGGCAAGACGCAGTGACGATCCGCGATGGCTGGCGGAACTGGGTGTTTTGACCTATGAGACGGCAAAAAACAAAGATGACAAAGAGATGCTAAAAAAGATGTCCGAGTGGTTTGAGAAGGCGCTTGCCAAAGGGGTGGACGATAGTCTCTATCTCAACTACTACGGCTACACGCTCATCGATAAAAATCTTGACGTTGCCAAGGGGGTAGCGCTGATACGAAAGGCACTTACACAACAACCCGACAATAGCTACTATCTTGACTCTTTGGCATGGGGATACTACAAGCTAAGAGAGTGCGACAAGGCATTTAAGACAATGAAACGCGTCGTAGAGAAAGAGGGGACGGGAGTGCCCGAGATCGCGCAGCATTGGCGTGCTATCAAAGAGTGCAAATAGAGTTCAAGGCGAGATATGGCAGATATTTTGGACGAGATCATTCGTAAGACCAAGGCGGATCTGGAGAAGCGCAAAAAAGAGTATCCTGTAGAGTGGCTGGGGCGCTCTTTGGCGTTTAACCCCTTTATGCCCAAGGATGTGCATGCAGCACTCAAAGCGACGGAGGAGAACCCCTATCGTATCATCGCCGAAGTAAAAAAGGCAAGCCCTTCGAAGGGAGTGATTCGTGAAGATTTCGAGCCGGTAGAGATCGCACAAGCGTATGAAAAAGGGGGTGCAGATGCGCTTTCTATCTTGACCGAGCCGCACTACTTTCAGGGCGACAAGGAGTATCTGGGGCTTGTGCGTCGTTATGTCGGCATTCCGTTGCTAAGAAAAGATTTTATCATCGACAAGTATCAGATCGTCGAAGCCTTGGCGTACGGTGCCGACTTCGTTCTGCTTATCGCCAAAGCCCTGAGCCGCAAGCAACTTAAAGAGCTCTATGACTACACCTTGCATTTGGGGATGGAGGCACTTGTAGAGATCCACGACAAAAGCGACCTTGTCAAAGCGATGTTTGCCGGTGCCAACATCGTCGGCATCAACCATCGCAATCTCGAGACTTTTGAGATGGATATGGGGTTGAGCGAACGGCTCATTCCGCTCATCCCCAACGGCAAGATTATCGTCGCCGAAAGCGGTATCAACGATCACGAGACGGTCGTGGCGCTTAGTAAGATCGGCGCCGATGCCTTCCTTGTCGGCGAGCACTTTATGCGCCAACCCGACGTGACGGAGGCGCTGAGGCGCGTAAAATACGGTGATGCCGGTTGACTTGCACACGCTTTTGTTTTATAATACCGTATTGCAGTATTGAAGGAGTCGCGATGACGGCTACGGTACGACTCAATGATGCGCTGAGTAAAACTTTGGATAGACTCTCGGAGAGTACGGGAAAGAAAAAAAGCGAGATCATTCGCGAGGCGATCGTTTACTATTCGCAGCGTGTAGAGCGGAGCAAAAAGCGTAAACTTCTTGATGCCGTCGCGAAAGTAAAGCAAGCGGATAAAAAAGAGATCGCTTCTTTGGAGGGCACGCTTGGCGACGGCATATAGGGGTGAGATTTGGCTTGCCAATCTCAATCCTGTGAAGCGAAACAACGAAGTGGGCAAGGTTCGACCCGTTTTGATACTACAAAACGATACGCTCAATGAGAGCGAATATCCGACAACGATCATTTTACCTTTAACCACTTCGCTTATCGACGATGCAAAACCGTTGCGCGTAAGAGTTTCCAAAAGAGAGAAGTTGCAAAACGATTCCGACGTGTTGATTTCGCAAGTGCGCGCTATCGATAAAAGTAGATTGATCGAGTATGTCGGTAGGGCGAGTGATGGGGAGATGCGCTCGATTAAAGCGTGTTTCGATGAGCTGATCGAGGTGTAGCTACCCCAACAACCCCTTGACGATCTTCGAGATCGTACCGCCGTCGGCGCGGCTGCCTATTTTTGCTTTCGCGGCACCCATTACCTTGCCCATATCTTTCATGCTCTGGGCACCGGTTTCGGCGACGATCTCTTTGAGTATCGCGGTGAGTTCTTCTTCACTCAGCGGTTCGGGTAGATAGGCTTTGACCACGGCGATCTCGGCTTCCTCTTTGGCGACGAGATCGTCGCGTCCCGCTTCGGCAAACTGTGCTTTGGCATCTTCGCGCTGCTTGAGGTACTTCATCAAAACCGCTTCGACTTCGGCGTCGCTTAGCTCTTTGCGCTCGTCCACTTCGATCTGTTTGATCGCCTGTTGAAGGTTGCGTAGGGTATCGCGCTTGGCGGTATCTTTGGCGCGCATCGCCTCTTTGATATCGTTTTTGATCCGCTCTTTTAATGTCATCTTTTATCCTTGGTTTTTACTACGATTATACTATAAATGTATCAAAACACTACGAAATGCCGCGTTTTTCGGTATTTGTGGGGGTTGCGGTTTCCGACTGTGCGAAAAGTGTGCGATTTTTACTCGTCAAATCATCGAGGAATGTCGCTCTTTTTGCACCGCGTTCTTCTACGAATTTTGTGTAGTACTTCATGGTGGTTGCCACGGTGGTGTGCCCGAGCATCTTGCTCACCCATAGGATATCTTCACCGCCTCGCAACATAAGTGAAGCGAAGGTATGGCGCGTGTTGTATGGGACGCGGTATCGTATGCCGCATCGTCTAAGCAGAGGGTCCCAGTAGGTTGTTTTGATTGAGCCTATTCTTTGAAAGGGTCTGTTTTTGCTGTTGACGAAGACATATCGAAGCAGCCCCGTTTGTTTCCGCTGTTGCGAAAGCGCATCACGCACTATGTCCAGCATGTCGATAGCGCGTGCCTTTCCTGTCTTTGTCGCCCCCTCTCTTCCGTCGCTTTTTGCTCTTTTGATGTATATCTTCCTTACATCAAAATCCACATCTTCCCATCTGAGGGCGACTATTTCGCCAAGGCGCATACCCGTAAAAAATGCGACGACAAGAAAGTTGCGATAAAAACCGCTTGCATTTTTTATGAGGGTTTCGACTTCCTCAAGTGTAAACGGTTCGACCTCTTTTGTCACAGAGACTTTCAAGCGTGGTGCCTTGACGGCATCGACTGGATTTTTGTCTATGAGCTCATCAAGCACGGCATCGTTTAGAATTTTTCCAAGCAGTGCGCGCACGTTACGTGCACTTCTTGCATCAAGTTTTTCAAGAAGTCTTGATTGGAAGTGTTTGATATCCGACGGCTTGATCTCGTCAAGTCGATAGTGGCGAAAGTATGGTAAAATATGCTTGTTTAGGAAGTACCCATACTGCTTATGTGTTGTGTCTCTGATAGCGTATGCGTTGGCTTCCATGCTTCGTTCGGCATACTCTGCAAAAAGCATCGATGGTTTCGGCTTTTCTTTGTTTACGAGTTTTAAAAGAACATCGCGGTGGTTTTTGCGTATCCACGCGATATTGAGCTCTGTTGCCTCTTTGCCGGTGGATAGTCGATAGTGTTTACCATCGACGGTGCCGGTGACGTAGATGCGGTTGCCTCTGATCTTGTAGCCCATGCTATCTCCTTTCGTTGATATACTTCAGGGCTACTTCCTCCGAGACTATGATTTTACCGCCTTTTTTCCAAAAATCAACTTCGGGTTCGGCGTTTTTGAGTAGCCAGTCGCGCACGGCGTTGCGTGTGCGACCCGTTATTTCGGCGATTTTGCCGACCGTCCATTCACGCGGCTTGAGTAGCCTTAGGATAAGTTCTTGGTTGCGCTTGAGCTCGATGATGTCGTTGTGTAATGCTCCCATAGTTTCGATCCTTCTTTGATTTTTCGTCTGTATGTTCTTTTGCCTTTACGGAATATCGCGTATACCACCCCCCCGTGTGGGGCAGTGGCGCATCAAAGCCGATTAGTACCTTTGTTTTGTTGGTCATTTTCGTTCCTCCAATAATTCAGGATTTTCGTACATGTTTCCGATGACCTCCATGTTTTTTGTGCTACTTTTGCAAAGTTCATATCCAACTGGTATCTCTCTTTCTATCCCGTACTTGCTTATTGCAAAAAATCGTGCACAATCGTTAATCCATTTTACTTGCAAAATTTCATCGTCAAAATGTTTTATAATATCACCATTGTATATCTCTATACCGTTTTTGTCACATATCCCTGTTGATTGCATCAACTCAATTTCGTTGAGCGTGAACAGATAAACTTTTTCGCCATTGCTGACTTCGACGAGTCCGTTTAGGAACTCGATAGACAATACATGCACTACCCCGAGTGTTTTGTGATATGCTTTAAGCTTAAGTTCTTTCATTTCTTCTCCTCGTAATCGCTACAATATTCGCCGATCCATGTAAGCGTAAGCCTCTCTCCGCAAATCGGGCACTTTATATCGATTTGCTCGATGCCTGCCGATAGTGATTTCGTCGTACAGATGTGCATATTTCTCCCCCTTATGCATTCTCAAACTCTTTTTTGAGAGTTCTTAGTTCCCGCTCAACCTTTGTTGTTGCAATATCAAACAATATTTCTACAACTTCTTTTGGTAATCTTGTTTGCCCATATCCACCAACCCACAATCCAGAAGAGCGTTTTTCTATTTCGCTTCTCTTTTGTTCCAACCAGTGT
>JALWQQ010000107.1 GCA_027083075.1 Campylobacteraceae bacterium | reverse complement strand
GTTTATAGAGGATGACGATTTTTTGGCGATCGCGATCCAACACGAGATGGATCACCTTGACGGTAAGGTTTTTGTCGAAAAACTCTCGTTTACTAAGCGCAAAAAGTTCGAAAAAGAGTGGAAACGTCGCCAAAAAGAGCTACAGCAGTTGCGCAATACCGCTACCGTATGATCTCAGCGCCCATCTTTTGACAAAACGCTACCGTGTCGTAGAGCGCTATCTCTTTGCTGACAAAACCCTTGTCATTGGATAAGATCAGATCACACCCGTGCTTCTTTGCCAAAAGATATTGTAAGGTGTCTTCAAGATCGCTAAAGGAGGCGTCGTCTATCATTAGTTGACACACTTCGTCTAGCTCTTCGTTTGAGAAATTTATGATCCGCAGGGTTTCGGCTATCTTTTTGATGTTAAATAGCGCCTGTCTCTTGTCGCGTTTGGCGTCAAGATAGTAGATCGTAGTCATCAGGTCACAACTTGTCAAGATCGTTGCTTCGTGTTTGATCAGATATCTGTATGCTTCGATACTGCTTTGATGGTGCGTCCTGTCGGTATGAAGGATGTCAACAAAGATATTGGCATCGATGAAGACCTTCACTTCGCCATCCCCTTGATTTTTTGCAGCACTTTGGGATCCTCTTTGTTAAAGCCGTTGTCACTTTCGCGTGCTCGTGCGACGACGCTTTTGAAGGCTTCGAGTTTTTTGTCTATCTTTTCTTGTCTCTTCTCTTCGAGGTAGTGTCTAAACTCCTTTGCCATCGCCTCGGAGAGATACACGCCCCGTATGCGATGCGTCTTTTTGTCCTCTATCTCAACAAAATCGTAGTCTTGAAGCTGCTTGGGATTGCGCACAAGATCGCTGATGCCTAACCTAACGGTTGTCATGAGACTTCCTTCTTGTTTTTTTAGTTAGTATAACAATATATTGGATAAAATGCAATATATATACACGCTTGACAGATGAGATAAAACCCGCTACAATTTTTTATTGACCGACGGTCGGTCATATTCAGATAACAGATAGCGGAGAACGGTTATCGGAGAGTGGTATCAAGGAGTAGGCAATGCCGATAGTGGTCGACAAGGAGCAAAAGCGCAAAGAGATTGCGCTGGCGTGCAAAGATCTCTTGGTACAAAAGAGTATCCAAGAGATTACGATCGCCGAGATCGCCCAAACGGCGGGCATCGGCAAAGGCACCTTTTACGAGTATTTCAAGGATAAAGAGGAGCTTGTTTTCGAGTTGGTCAATCTCTTGATGCAGGCGCACAACGCACGCAAGGAGGCAAAACTTGCCGAAGCACACAGTACGAGAGAGAAGATCAAACTCTTTTATAGCTTCTTTTATGAGGAGGAGGCTTCTGATTTGCGCGTACTCTATCGCAAATTTATCGCCTATGCGCTACTTGCCCCCAAGCAAGCGATGATCGATTTTCAAACCGAGTGTTTTCGGTTCTACTACCGTTGGGTAGAGCAGATCATCGATGAGGGGATCGCCAAAGGTGAATTGCTTCCTGTCGCCAAAGAGCTGATCAAAGGGATGTATACGATGGGCGAGGGGATGTTTGTCGCCTCTTTGGCAACCGATGGTGTCATTGCACTCAAAGAGGATCTCAACGCCTTTGTCGATCATATCTTCGATCTTGTTGAAAAGGAGAACCGATAGATGTACGAAACGATGGAAAAACGTATGGCGCGCATGGGCGCGTGGATCGCCACACATCCGTGGCTGACGATACTGGCATCACTGCTCTTTGTGGCGATCTTTATCGTCCATGTGCCGCAGATCAAGTTCGATACCTCTAACGAGGGATTTTTTCACGACGACGATCCGATTTTGCTCAGTTATAATAAGTTTCGCGAACAGTTCGGGCGTGACGAGCGCATCGCCGTGGCGATCGAAAGCGACAAGATCTTTACACTCGAGTTTCTCCAAACACTCAAAGCGTTGCATGAAGATCTTGAGAACAGTTTGCCTTACCTCGATGAGGTCACTTCGCTCTATAATGTGCGCAATACCCGTGGCAAGGGCGATCAGCTGCTGACCGACGATCTGTTGGAGCCCTTTCCGACGACACAGGCGGAAGTCGAGAAGATCAAACAGCGCGCGATGGCGTCGCATCTGTATAGAAACCTTCTCATTAGCGAAGATGGCAAAATGACGGTGATCATGATCGAAACCGATGCCTTTTCGCACGAAGGAGAGCAGAGTAGAAGTGTAGACGAGGAGCTTTCCGAAGGCTTCGGCGACGATGATGGGCAGGTGCAAGGCGCCACACAACAGCCGCGCAAATTTTTGACCGATCAAGAAAATGCCCAAATCGTACACAAGCTCTTTGAGATCGTCCAAAAGTACCGCAACAAAGGATTAAAGATCTACGTCGCAGGTTCACCGGTGGTGCTTGATGCGCTCAAGACGCAGATGCAAAGCGATATGCAAAAGTTTACGCGTGTGACGTTGTTGATCATCGTGATCTTCCTCTATCTGATGTTTCGTCGCATCTCGGCGGTTGTCTATCCGATTTTAGTGGTGGCGTTGGCGCTGCTTTCGACAGTCGGTTTGATGGCATGGGTAGGCACACCCTTTAAGCTGCCGACGCAGATCGTCCCCTCGCTGCTCTTGGCGGTGAGTGTGGGGGCGACGGTGCATGTGCTTTCGATCTTTTTTGATCGCTTCAACGAAACAGCCGATAAAAAGGAGGCGATCGCGCATACGTTAGGGCACTCGGGCTTGGCGATCGCGATGACCTCGATCACGACAGCGATCGGCATCGGCTCTTTTGCCGGCAGTGAAGTGGCACCCATCTCCGATCTGGGCTTTTTCGCCTCTTTTGGGGTGATGGTCTCGCTGTTGTTGACGCTCACGCTCTTGCCCGCACTGCTAAGCGTCACCAAGCTCAAACCCAAAACCAACAAAGCCCCCGGCAAACTCGATGCGTTGATGGGGCGTCTGGCGGCGATCCCTGCCCAACACTATAAGACGATCTTAGTAGTAAGCGGTGTGGTGGTGATCGCCGCGCTGGTTGCCGCTTCGACGATAGAGCTTTCGCATTTCCCGCTACACTGGTTCAAGCCAGACAAGCCGGTGCGCGTCGCGACCGAGACGATCGATCACAAGATGAAAGGCTCTCTCTCGTTTGAGTTGGTGATCGACACGCAACAAGAGGATGGCTGGAAAGACCCCGATCGTATGGCGCGTTTGGAGCAGCTGGCGCAGCGACTCGAAGCCTACAAAGATCGCTATAACTTTGTCGGTAAGGTGATCTCACTCAATCAGATCGTCAAGGAGACCAACCGCGCCTTGCATAGCAACGATGAGCGCTACTATACGATCCCCAAGCAAAAAGATCTGCTTGCCCAAGAGTTGCTGCTCTTTGAAAACTCGGGCAGCGACGATCTGGAGGATGTGGTCGATACGCGCTTTTCAAAGGTGCGCATGACCGTGAAGGTGCCTTGGATCGACTCGATGAAAGCACCCCCGTTGCTACACTTTGCCAAAAGCGAAGCCGAGCGCCTCTTTCCCGATGCCAAGGTAACCGAGACCGGAGTGATCCCGCTGATGGTGACTACCTTCGTGCAGGCGATTCGCTCAGCGGTCAAGAGCTACTTTATCGCCTTTGCGTTGATCGCACTCATGATGATACTGATCTTGCGTTCGGTGCGCATCGGCCTGCTGAGCATGATCCCCAACCTTGTGCCGATCATCGCGGGCTTGCTGCTGATGGTAGCGTTTCATATCCCGCTTGATATGTTTACACTGCTTATCGGGAGCATCGCGATCGGCTTGGCGGTGGACGATACGATACATTTTATGCACAATTTTATGCGATACTACCGACGTACGGGCGATAGCACCGAGGCGATTCGCCGCACCTTCTTTACGACCGGCAAGGCGATGGTGATCACCTCGATCGTGCTCTCGCTCGGCTTTTATGCCTATACGCAAGCGCAGATGATTTCGGTGCAAAACTTCGGCTTTTTGACCGGGACGGTAATCATTTTTGCGCTCTTGGCGGATCTATTGATGGCGCCGGCATTGATGATCGTCGCCGCCAAACGCGGGTGGATCAAATAGGGATATAGGGGTCTGACCTCAATGACAATGCTTTAGCGTTGTCGTTGCGGGGATATAGGGGTCTGACCTCAATGACAATGCTTTAGCGTTGTCGTTGCGGGTCTGACCCAAAGAAGGAATGAAGAATTTTGGAGTAGGGGCTTTAGCCCTGTAAACCAAATGCAAACCAAGCAAAGGAGCAAGCGATGAAAAAAACAATAGTGATGACACTAACGGCAGTAGCGCTGATGGGTGCAGCGGCGTATGCAGACGATGCAAAAGCGCGTGCGATTATGCAAAAGGTCGATGCGCGAGATGACGGCAAGACGCTTGCGCAAGATATGCAGATGATCCTTATCGACAAGCACGGCAACAAGCGTGTGCGTGTACTCAACTCTTTTAGCAAAGATTTTGGTGCTGATGAGCATCGCATCCTCTTTTTCAAATCGCCCGCCGATGTTAAAAATACCGCCTTTTTGACCTACGACTACGACGATCCGAACAAAGATGACGATCAGTGGCTCTATCTGCCCGCACTCAAAAAGGTCAAGCGTATCCCGACAGCCGATAAGAGCGGCAGCTTTATGGGCTCGGATTTTAGCTATTTTGATATGACCGATCGTGACTTGGAGGATTATGACTTTAAGTTGCTCAAAGAGATCAAGGTGCGTGGCAAAGAGGCGTGGGTTATCGAGGCAACACCGCGCAACGGCAAAGTGATCAAAGAATCAGGTTACACCAAAACGATTGCCATTGTACGCAAAGATAACTATGTGACGGTACGGGCGATCAACTTTATGAAAAATGGTAAAAAGAAATATTTGGATATCCCCAAAATGCACGTACAAAACGGTATCTGGGTGCCTGACGTGATGACAATGACGACCAAAAAGGGCAAGCAGACGCTGCACAAGACGATCTTGAAGTTTAGCCATATCAAGGTCAATACGCCGCTAAGTGACGATCTCTTTACCACACGCAGATTGGAAAAAGGGATTTAGGGGTCTGACCTCAATGACAATGCTTTAGCGTTGTCGTTGCGGGTCTGACCCCATTGAAACAACCTCAATGACAATGCTTTAGCGTTGTCGTTGCGGGTCTGACCCAAAGAAGGAATAAGGAATTTTGGAGTAGGGGCTTTAGCCCCGAGATATAGGGGTCTGTCCTCAGATGATTTGTTGCGTTGCAATGAATCGTCCGTGGGACTGACCCCGGAAGCGGACAACGGAGCAAAAAGATGAAACGGTGGCTCTTTCTAAGTTTGACGGTGGTGTCGTTGCTCTATGCCGAGAGTGTGGATGAGGCGTTGGCAGGCTTTGAGGATACGCCGCAAGTGGTGCAGGGCAAAAAGCGTAAGCAGGCAACTGATGAGACCGATGCGGCACTGGCAGGCTTTGATGAGGAGAGCGCAAGCGAGAGTAGTTCAGGCGATGACTTGCAAGCCGACTTTGATGACGAGGCAAACGCAAGTGCGACCGAACAAAGTGATACACCCTTTTTAGGCATCGAAGGGCTAACGGGTGCGCTCACGCAGACATGGGCCTATAGCTATCGCGGTAAGGGCAAAGATCATGGCTTGAGTATGCTCAAGCAGAGCCTCTTTTTAGACTATGAACACCGCTTTGAAAACGGCTGGAAGTTTAAGATCAATGCCAAAGCCTACTACGATGCGCTCTATGATCTGCGCGATCAGCCCTATACGGCGCAAGAGAAGGCGCAGTTTCGCAGTGAAGTGCGGCTCTATGATGCCTATTTGCAAGGCAGTTTGAGCAAGCGTTTGGATTTTAAACTCGGTAACCAAGTAGTAGTTTGGGGAAGAAGCGACACGATTCGTATCACCGATATCCTCAACCCGCTTGATAACCGCCGTCCCGGCATGGTGGATATCGAAGATTTGCGTCTGCCCGTACCGATGCTCAAGCTTGACTGGTATGCGGGTAAGTGGCGCATCAGCCCCATCGCGATACTCTCGCAGCACTTTACGCTCAATCCTCCCTACGGCTCATCGCTCTATCCGTTACCGATCAAGGCGCCCGATGATGAACGCTATCACGATCTCGGTTTTGCGTTAAGTATCGGCAGAGATTTTGATGCGGGCGATCTCAATCTCTATGCCGC
>JALWQQ010000106.1 GCA_027083075.1 Campylobacteraceae bacterium | reverse complement strand
AGGCGCTCTTTGTCGGGGAGTTTAACGCCTCGCTTTTGGAGTTTGAGCGCAACAACCCTTACGCACAGGCGATCGCCATCTTGCGCGATATCTCATGGAAACATATCTATCGCGCCAAAAGTGTGCAACGCTTGGAGTTGCAGGGTTATACGATCGTAACGACGCTTCTTGATCGTTACGGAATGCTACTGGAGTTGGATGCAGAGGCGTTCGCAAGGCTTTTGGATGAGGGCAAAAGTAGCTGTTTTCTTTGCGAAAGGCTTATAGGGCGCATTGGCGCCAAGCAGATCGCCGCCTATCGGAGCGACCTGAAGCGGTATGAGAAGAAGAGCGACTTTGCACTTGTCGAGCGCTACTTGCGTCTGCGTCTTTTGGTTGATTTTATCAGTGGTATGACGGACGATTTTGCACTCTACGAGTATCGTACCCTCAATGCTCTTACGGAGTCGTAAGATGGCGGGACGTAGCGGCAAGATACAACTACTCTTTATCTTGGCGTTTTTTGCACTGCTCTTTTTTGTCACGATCGCAGTAGGCGGCATATGGCGACTGGTGCAGCATGGTATGCGTGCGATGGAGCTAAACCATCTCTTTAGAGCGGTTTTGGTGCTCTACTTTTTACTGGCACTCGATCTGATCGCAGGACTTACGATCGCGATGATGAGCGACAACCGTTTCTATAGCCGTTTTTTCGGTCTGTTGAGTACCCTGACATTTGCATCGGTTTTGCTTGCCAAAAGCATATGGGGTTAGCGCAAAGAGGCGATCGCCTTTTCAACACCTTCGGGGTGCTTAAAGACATAGGATCCCGCTACCGCTACATCAACACCCGCTTCGGCAAGCAGGGTAATGTTGCTTGCGTTAACACCGCCGTCCACCTCGATCAGGCAGTGTGGATTACGCTTCTCTATCATCGCTTTGAGGCGGCGCACCTTTTCGAGTACCGAAGGGATGAAGCGTTGCCCGCCAAAGCCGGGATTGACCGACATCAGCAGCACCATATCGAGATCTTCAAGCAAAAACTCTATCGCTTCGGGCGGTGTGTGCGGGTTAAGTGTAATGGCGGGCTTGATACCGTGATCGCGAATCGTTTGGATGAGACGATGCGGATGTTTCTCTTCTTCGATGTGAAAAGAGATATAGTCGGGCTGTAGCGGGGCGAAGAGCTCGACGAAAAATGGATTGTTTTGCACCATCAGATGGATATCGAGCGGTTTACTTGCGGCTTTGGCGACCGCTTCGACGACGACGGGACCGATGGTGAGGTTGGGCACGAAGTGACCGTCCATCACATCGACATGTACCAGATCGCAACCCGCATCGCAGATCGCTTTAACATCATCCGCTAAGCTTCCGAAGTCAGCCGAAAGGATACTTGGCGCTACCAGCATAGTGATCTCCTCATTGACTTGTGTGATTATACCCTTATTTTTATATGTGCACCATTTAGAGAGACTTAAGCCTTTTTTGCCTATAATCCCATCACTTTTCTCACCTCCGAGCGGGGTGAAGCCTATGTAAGGATAGAACGATGGCAAGAAGATGTCAAGTGAGCGGAAAAGGTCCTTTGGTCGGATACAATGTCTCGCACGCACACAACAAAACGAAAAAGAGACAGCTTCCCAACCTCAGACGCGTGAAGATCACGCTTGAGGACGGTACGACCAAGCGTATCAAGGTGGCTGCATCGACACTCAGAACGATGCGCAAAAAAGCCGCACAAGCTTCAAACTAACTATCAGATAAGAGAGAGTATACTCTCTTATCATGTCCCTCCTCAAATCACTCAAAAAGTTTCTCGGGTGGCGTACGTCGCCTAAGCCCCATATCACTCTTAACGACGAGTACTACGCACAGCTTGCACCCTTTCGTCTGCCGTTGATCTTGACGGTACTAATGATGCTTGTCGGTACGATCGGCTATATGGTCATCGACAACTTTCCGTTGATGGATGCGATCTACCAAACGGGCATCACCTTTACTACGGTCGGCTTCGGAGAGATACGCCCTATCTCCGATCAAGGGCGCATCTTTACCATCACCTTGATTATCTTCGGCTTTATCGTCTTTTCGATCGCAGTGGGGATCATCGCCGAGGTGGTCAAAAAGGGAGAGTTTCAAAAAATCGCCAAGGAGCGAAAGATGTTGTACGAGATCGCAAGGCTCAAGCACCACTTCGTGGTCTGCTACCATAACGAGTTTACCATACAAGTTACCAAACAGTTACGCGAAAGCCATATTCCTTTCGTGGTGGTCGATCCGCGTGAAGATCTCGAAGAGATCGCCAAGCGCTACCACTATCCCTATTATGTCGCCGCGGAGCCCCATACGGAAGAGGCGGTGCTGAAGTCTCACCTCTCTTCGGCAAAAGGGGTCATCACCTTGGCGGACAATGTGGCGGATAACATCGCCGTCATCGCTTCCGCAAGGCTCTATGAAAAAGAGATCGGCAGGCGCAGAAAGTATCTCATTATCGCCAATGCCAAGAGCAACGAAGATGATCAAAAGCTCTTAAAACTCGGTGCAGATAAGGTGGTCACCGCTACCAAGCTGATGGCGCAGCGTATCAATGCGATGGCGGCACGCCCCGATATGGAAAACCTGCTGCAAGAGTTTTTGTATAAGAAAGATACGCCGCTTGATATGGAAGAGGCGAAGGTGCACAAGAGCTCTTGGATCAACCTCAAGCCGATAAAAGCGGCGCGCTTTCGCGATATCGCCAATGTCACGGTGATCGGCATTAGGCACAAAGACGGCAAGTTTATCCCGATGCCCAAGGGCGATACGATCATCCTGCCCGAATCGAAACTCTTGCTCATCGGCACGGGTGAGGGAATACGCACCGTCAAGAAGATTCTGCGTAAAAAAGAGATGCCCGAAGAGCTCAAATACCTATAAAGGCGAACCCATGGAAGCAAGCTATACGATCGAAGCGATAGAGGGCGGCATCGGTGCCGTCGGCGGTTTTTACTGCGGTGCGACCAATGTCGGCCTGCGCGAAGGAAGCGAGCAGGGGGATGTAGCGTACATCCGAAGCGAGATACCGTGCGATGTCGCCGCCATCTTTACCCAAAACCGCTTTGCAGCCGCACCCATCAAGCACTTTAGGCGTTACGGCAAGGGTTTCCAGACCGATTTTGTGCTCATCAACGCCAAAAATGCCAATGCGATGACGGGTGAAAAGGGTGTTGAAGATATCGATGCGATCTTCGAAGCGCTGGAGCGCTATACGGACACACTCAACCCCATCATGAGCTCTACGGGGGTCATCGGCTATCGCTTGCCGGTAGAGAGGATCGTTTCGGGTTTGGAACCGCTGGACTTTTTCGCCAAAGATGCCGATGCGGCGGCAAAGGCGACCATGACCACCGACAGCTTTAAAAAGGAGCTGGCATACGAGGTGCGCTTAGAGAACGGCGAGTCGTTTCGCATCGCCGCTATCGCCAAAGGTGCGGGGATGATCAACCCGCAGATGGCGACGATGCTCTGTTTTATCGTCACCGATGCGGATGTGCCGAGCGAAGCGATGCGTGCGATGCTTCAAGAGGGAGCGGAGCAAAGCTTTAATCGCATCAGTGTCGACGGCGATATGTCCACCAACGATACCGTGATGCTACTGTGCAATCGCGAAAGTGGCAACTATCACGAAGCGGCGTTTAAAGAGGCACTACATCGCATGATGTTCGAGCTGGCGATGATGATCTTGCGCGACGGTGAAGGGGCGAGTAAAACGGTGGCGTTTCATGTCAAGGGTGCTGCGGACGATCAAGAGGCGCGCATCGCGGCGGAGGCATTGAGCAACTCATTGTTGGTCAAAACCGCGCTTTTTGGCGAGGATCCCAACTGGGGGCGCATCGCTTCGACGATCGGCGCATGCGGTGTGGCGTGCGATGAAGAGAGGCTCTCTATCTACTACGACGACCTTGTCGTCTACGACAAGGCGCATCCCGAGCTGGATGCCGCGCGAGAAGCGCAGGCGCACGAGATCATGAAGCAGTCGCACTTTACGATCACTTGTGACCTTGGTATGGGAGAGGGGAGCTATACCGCTTATGGGTGCGATCTGAGTTACGACTATGTCAAAATCAATGCGGAATATAGGACGTAATCGCTATAATGAAATAGGAAAAACAAACAAAAGGAGTCGGTATGTTACACGAATATCGCCAAGAGATCAGCGAACTCAAACAGCAAAACGCACACTTCGCGAAGATTTTCGAAAAGCACAACGAACTTGACCAAAAGATAGAAGACGCCCTGCAGGGGCGTTTGCCGCTTACCGATGTAGAGATCGAAAATCTCAAAAAAGAGAAACTCAAACTTAAAGACGAGGCGTATCATATGATACTGGAGTATAAAAAGAGCAAAGCGGCATCATGAGAGGATTTATTTTCATTGCCGTACTCTCAAGTGCGGTATTGGCGCTTGAGCCCGTCAAGATCGACATGCACGGTAAAGAGCCCGCGATGCAAAAAAAGGCCGCGCTCTCTTACGGCAAGGTTTTGGAGATCTATCCCGCAATGGGGTACAAATATCTCAAAGTCGATCAAAACGGTACGGAACGTTGGGTTGCCGTCGCCGATGCGCCCGTTGAGGTAGGCATGACGATCGGTTTTGATACCAAAACGGTGATGCAAAACTTCAAAAGCAAAGCCTTGAACCGTAGTTTTAAAGAGATCGTCTTTGCCAACGAACTCTATCTGCCCAAAAAGCAAAAGCGGGTGAAGTCGCTTAAGAGCATGCTTGGCATCAACACATCGATCGATGCCAACCGCGACGCGCCCGTAGAGCAAACGCCCGCAAAGCCCTTTGTCAAAAAGGAACTCTACACCGTCGAAGAGGTGCATATGTGGCGCAAGTGGCTTAAAGACAAGGCGGTCAAGGTTAAAGGCAAGGTCTATAAGGTAGCGCGCGGCATCATGAAGCGCGACTGGGTTCACATAGGCGACGGTACGGGTAGCGAGCAAAAGCTGACCGACGATCTGGTCTTTACGATGGCGCATGCCCCCGTCAAAGCGGGTGATGAGGTGATCGCCGAAGGGACGCTCAAGGTAGACAAAGACTTCGGTTACGGCTACTTCTATGACGCTATCGTTGAAAACGCAATGATCCGTCCGGCGCGTTAAATTTTATCCTCTTCCAAAAGCGCTTGGCGCCGCTTGGCGCGTACGATATAAAAGAGCGTCATGAGTGCAACCGTCAGCAGAGCAATGAGTGTCGCTTCGTGCAGATAGTGCTTGATAAGCGCGCGCTCTTTACCGATAAAATAGCCCAAAAGTGTCAAGACAAGCACCCAAATGCCCGCACCGAGTGTTGTATAGAGGGAAAATTTCGCAAGCGGCATCTTGGCTAAGCCGGCAGGCAGAGAGATGAGCTGCCGAATGCCGGGGATCAGTCTGCCGTTAAAGGTCGAGATCTCACCGTGGTGCGCAAAGAAGCGTTCCAACTTTTCCAAGGTTTCGGGCTTGATTAAAAGGTATCTGCCGTAGCGCAGAAAAAAACTTCGCCCGAAACGAAGTGCAAGATAGTAGTTAAAGAGGGCACCCGCCAAAGAGCCTGCGATACCGACGATAAGGATCAGCGTAAGCGAGAGTTTGCCTTGGTAGGCAAGATAGCCCGCGGGGATCATAACGACTTCACTGGGAAAAGGGAAAAAGGTGCTTTCTAAAAACATCAACAAAAAGATGCCGAGATACCCCCAAGAGCCGACGGTATCGACGAGAAACTGTGCGATCTTGGCAAGCATTATTCGCTAAAGGCGCCGACGGAAGTGAGCTTTTCGTAGCGTTTTTTAAGCATCTCTTCTTTGCCAAGCGCACGGAGTGCGGCAACCTGTTCGAGGTAGTAGCGTTTGAGTACGTCGGCAGCCGCTTGCTTGTCACGATGTGCACTGATCAGCGGCTCGTCAAGGACATCGTCGACAAGACCGTGCTTGAGCAGATCGTCCGGCGTGATCTTGAGTGCCTTGGTGGCCGTCTCTACCTTTTCGGGATCGTTCCAAAGGATCGCGGAGCACCCTTCGGGCGAGATGACCGAAAAGACCGAATAGCGCATCATCGCCAGCTTGTCCGCCACACCGATGGCAAGCGCACCGCCCGAACCCCCTTCTCCGATAACAACGGAGATGAGCGGCACTTTGACGGCGGAGAGTTCGAAGAGATTGCGGGCGATCGC
>JALWQQ010000105.1 GCA_027083075.1 Campylobacteraceae bacterium | reverse complement strand
CATCATTAGAGGCGCCGATCGTGCGGGTGCACTCGGAGTGCCTGACGGGCGATGCGATAGGCTCCCTTAAGTGCGACTGCGGTGAGCAGTTGCACGCAGCACTGCAAAAGATCGCCGAAGAGGGCGGCTTGTTGATCTATCATCGCCAAGAGGGGCGCAATATCGGTCTGCTCAACAAGGTCAACGCCTACGCCTTGCAAGAGCAAGGCTTAGATACGGTAGCGGCAAACCACCAACTCGGCTTCCGTGCCGATGAGCGCACCTATGAGATCGTCGAGTATATCTTGCACCGCTTCGGCATCAAGCGCATACGTTTGCTTACAAACAATCCGACCAAAATGGAGCAGATCAAAGGGGTAGAGATCGTCGAGCGCATCGCTCTTGTCGTAGCGCCCAACCCGCACAACGAAACCTATCTGAAAACCAAAAAAGAGAAGATGGGGCATCTTTTGTAGTCATCTTATTCGGGCGACTCCTTCGCCTGCTTCTATGAGTCAAAAGCTATTGACAATCGGATCATATTGTGATACGATTAACCACACCAATCGGATCACAAGGTGTTAAAGCGTATGTATGAGCATAAAAAATGGATATGGCAGCACGAAGCTTATCCCTCGTTCGATTATCGGTATGAAGCGATTGCAGGCAAGCTCTCTTCGGTATCGCGCAACACCGGTAAGTTAGAGTATGCGATCCATATACTCGATCAACGCAATATCCGCAATATCATTCTCGATGCCTCTGCCGATGAGATCATACAATCTTCCAAGATAGAGGGAGAGATCCTCGATCGTGATAGCGTACGATCTTCCATAAGAAAAAAGCTCGATAACGCATTTGCATACAAAGAGGATCGTTCCACGCGACATACGGACGGCTTGGCGGATATCCTTGTTGACAGCAGCTTTAACCATGCCCCCTTGAGTAAAGAGCGTCTGCACGGATGGCACCATGCGCTTTTTCCTACCGGTTATAGCGGAGGATACAAGATAGAGGTCGCGCGCTATCGCCAAGAGGAGATGCAAGTAGTCTCCGGTAGAGGGTATCGGGAAATCGTGCACTACAAAGCACCGCCGGCGCATATGATTGAAAAGCAGATGGAAGAACTACTTGCCTATATCAATCACTCTCAGGAGGATCCTTATATCAAAAGTGCGATAGCGCACTTATGGTTCGTTGCCATTCACCCCTATGATGACGGTAACGGTAGGGTGGCAAGGGCGATCACAAACCATGTACTCTGCAAGGAGTTGGGGTTGACCCACCACTACTTCTCCATCTCGAAAACGATAGCGAAGCACAAACGAGCCTATTATGATATCTTAGAGCGATCCAACAATCTCATTTACAATAGAGAGTTTGACTTTACCGAGTGGATAGCTTGGCATACCGAGATGGTAAACCGTTCGATTATCTTTGCGATAGGTGAGATCGAAAAGGTAGTGCGGAAGGCGAAGTTTTGGGATCGCGCAAGGGCACATGTGCTCAACGAAAGGCAGATCAAGGTACTCAACAAGGTACTGGATATCGGCGCATCGGAATTTGAAGGAGGGCTGAGTACCAAAAAGTATGCCGCCATTGCCAAAACTTCCATTCCGACCGCAAAAAGAGATATCTCTAAACTGGTGAAGTGCGGGCTACTAAAACGGGTCGTGGGGAGCGCGGGGCGGAGCACGCGATATGTACTTACATAACCAAGATACAAAGAAAAGGAATACAGAAGATGTCGCTAAAAGAGAATCCGGCGGTTGACAATATCGATGTGGAAGATAGTGTGATCGCTAAATTGGAAACATTTGCCGCGCTATTGATGGAGTGGAACCGCGTACACAACCTTACCGGTGCAAAAGATCGTGAGACGATCTATGAAAATATCGTCGATGCGCTCTATCCGCTTACCTTTGTCTCGCAGCCTGAGCGTTTTTTGGATGTCGGAACGGGGGCGGGTTTTCCGGGCTTGGTTTTGGCGATCGCTTGGCAAGAGAGTCTCGCCGTGCTTTGCGAACCGATACGCAAGCGCGCCTCTTTTTTACGCTTTGCGGCGGTACGCTTGGGGCTTAAGCATGTCGAGGTTGTCCCTAAGCGTGTCGAAACGATCGACGCGCCCCCTTTTGAACTCATCACTTCGCGTGCCGTTACCGATACCGCACTACTGTTACGACTTACCGCAGCGGTATCGGACGCAAGAAGCCGCTACCTCTTTTATAAGGGCGAGCGTATCGAATCGGAGCTTGAGGGCTTGAAGCGTCAGCTTAGCTATGATATAGTACAAAGAAAAAAGCGTTACTATCTCTATATCAAAGGGCAAGCGTGATTGTCAAACTACTTCTCTTTGCCGTCGTTGCCGTGGCGCTCTATCGTTTGATGGGCGGTAAATTGCCTATTGTCGATAGAGCGAAAAACACCGAAAACAAGAAGCAAAAAGAGTCGGAAGAGACGATGGTGGAGTGTGCACACTGTGGCACCTATGTGGCGGTCAAAGAGGCATATATCGTCTCGGGTCGTTATTACTGTTCCAAGAGTTGCTTGCCCGACAAAAAGGAGTCGTAAGATGATCATTTTCGGACATCCGTGGATCAAGAGTCCGAAGTTTCGGAAGGTCTTTAAGCAAAGCGATATCGAAAAGAGCGGCGCCGATGAGATCTTACTCTTGGAGCCCTTGGTCGATTCGCACGAATTGGCGCGTCATTGTGCTGCCAACGAGCTGCCGTTTGCCGTCACGGTCAATAGCCTTAAAGATGCGATCTTTGCCAATGCGATCGGGGCGGACTACATCGTTTGTGAAGAGGACGATGCAATGGTGATACAACCCATTGCGGAAAATTATCTTTTCGACACCAAGGTTTTGGCATTGATCTTCGACGAAAAAGAGATCAGCAAAATCGCCCGTAGCAATATCGACGGTGTGATCTTCCCCGAAGCGATCGTTTGATGCCCGCCTCTTCGCGCCTGACCTTCGGGCTTATTGTGCTCAATATCCTTGCCTACCTTTATACGGTAGTAATCGGCGGAAGCGTAACTACAATCGATCTGCGCCTACTCTTGCGTGTAGGTGCACTCTATACGCCTGTCGTTGTCGTAGAGGGCGAGTGGTGGCGTCTGCTAAGTGCGATGTTTCTGCACGGCGGGTTGACACACCTGCTAATGAATATGGTTTCGCTCTATCTTGTCGGGCGTCCGCTAGAGCGCTTCCTTGCATGGTATAACTACTTGGCGCTCTACTTCGGCGCGGGCATCGTCGGCGGGTTGCTTTCGATGATGGTGCATCCCGCAAGCGTAGGGGTTGGTGCCAGCGGAGCGATCTTCGGGATATTCGGTGCTTTGGCAGGGGTGATCGTAGCGCACAGAGAGCGCATAGGGTACTACTTTCACACCTTTATGAAGGATTTCGGTGCAGTCTTGGCGCTGAACTTTCTGATCGGCATCGCCATCCCCGAAGTCGATATGACGGCGCATATCGGCGGGCTATTGACAGGTATCGTCGGCGGTTGGCTTGTCGGTCGTTTTGCCTTGCCGGGGTTAGGGGTCTATCTTGTCTTGCTTTTTGCCGTTTGCGCGTGGCTTGCGGCGCGACTGCACGCTGCTGCGTCGTATGTGCTCTATTAGCCTTGCATTGCTTCTTGTGCATGGCTGTGTCAGCCGTCCCGAACCGCTCTATGCTTCGCAACAGCAACGCTTGAGACAAGCGATTGTCGCACTTGACACAAAGGTTGACAAAAAAGAGAGCAAACTGCTCTCGCAAAGGATACTGGCTCAAGCCGCTCGGTTGACACGTCGTTTTGACAGAACGCTGCCGCCTTGGTGGCACAACCTTTTGGTCAACCTTCACCTGAAAAACGGCGGACTCTGTTGGCAATACGCCGATGCGATCTATTTGGATCTTTTACGCCATCAAGCCATCCTTCCGCACTATCGTTTTCATCTTGTTGTTGCGCATAGGGGAGAGTATTTTCGCGAGCACAATGCGGTGCTTGTCGTCGCCAAAGACAAACCGTTAAACAAGGGGCTTGTGATCGATGCGTGGCGCGATAGCGGACGTTTGGTTTTCTACCCCGTTGACAAAGACCCCGATTACCGATGGAAACACCGAAAGGACAGATGCCTTTGTGGAATGAGGAATGAGGAATTTTGGAGGCGGGACTTTAGTCCCGCAAATGCAATAGAGTGAAGAGAGAATAGTGAATAGTGAAGAGATAAGGAGCAGGGGCTTTAGCCCCGTCTTTTTAGTGAAGAAAGAAGGGTGAAGAGTGAAGAGTTTCGGTATGCTTTCCTTTGGAAAGCTTTTTTATTTTACGGGACTAAAGTCCCTACTCCGTTCAGGTAACGGATATGTATCAAGGAGTAGGGGCTTTAGCCCCGTCTCTTTAGTGAAGAGTGAAGGGGTCAAGGGGTCTGACCTCAATGACAATGCTTTAGCGTTGTCGTTGCGGGTCTGACCCTAGAGAATGAGTAACGAGCAATGAGTAATGAGGAACCGAAGAGGGTCTGGCTCCAAATACCGTTTTTAAGAGGCAGATAGATCTTGTCGATAAGCTCTTCGTCCTCGCTGCGCGCATTGCTATCTATCGCGATGCCGCCACCGCTTCTATAGAGCAATCCCTTCTCGCTCTTTTCGACGAAGCGGATCATCACTGCACTGTCAAAGCTTTTGCCGTCGTAGATGCCGAAAATCCCCGTATAGAAGCCGCGGCGATAGTTTTCGACCGCTTCGATGATCTCACAAGTTTTCTTTTTGGGTGTGCCGGTGATGGAGCCGGCGGGTGTGATACGATCGATGATCGTCCCGATATGATCATGCCAATTGCTCTGAAGTGTTGCGCTGATCTCGGAGCTCACTTGCAACAGACGTTTGTCGCCCGCCGTGATCTCATCGACATAGCGAAAACGCTCTACGCGCACCTCTTTGCCTACGATACCAAGATCGTTGCGCATCAGATCGACGATCATCACATGTTCCGCCATCTCTTTTTCGTCGGACAAAATCACCGCTTCGGCATCGGGTAGCGCCGCGTCGATCGTGCCTTTCATCGGATAGGTGCGGATGGTATTTGCCTCGATCTTGACAAAGCGTTCGGGTGAAAAGCAGACGAAACGATCTTTGAGATAGAGCTTGAATTTTGCCTTGGAAAAATAAAAAATCTCTTCAAGACCAAGATCGGTCTCGATCGGTGTAGCAAAGGTGAGGTTAAGCAGATAGGTGTTGCCGCGTCGTATCTCTTCATGTACCCTCTCAAGCGCCGTTTTATAAGTCGTAAAGTCAACGGGAAATTTCTCAAAGCGATATGTCCTGTCACGCTTTCGTCGCGGTGTATTGCGCCGATCTTGCAGTTTGTATTTGACGCTATTGCTATTCAACTTTTCAAGCGGCGAGACAAAGAGCGCCGTTTTGTCATACGAGAGGATAAAGAGAAAGGGTGTGCGCAAGCTTCCCAAGCGGTTCATCTGCGCAAAGCCGTCCTTTCGGGTGTACCATGCCATCATGCGACTAACTATCGAGAAGCAGCAGTTTCAAGATCGCCATACGCACAAAGACACCGTTGCGTACCTGCTCGAGTACTTTGCAGCGCGGATCGGAGAGCATCTCGTCGCTGATGTCGATATTGCGCATGACCGGTCCGGGATGCAAAAGCAAGATATCGCGTGCGCCGAGACGCGCCTTGTCGATGCAGTAGTGTTTGGCGTATTCACCGTAATCGTCGAAGATCGGTTGGCTGTGGCGCTCTAACTGTGCACGCAAACTCATTACGACATCGACATCGTCGAGTACCGCTTCGAGGCCTTCGTATTTGGGTAGGTCACTTTGCGGCATAAAGGGTTCGGGCGCAACCAGCTTCACCTCCATGCCCATACGCGTAAAGAGGCGAATACCCGAGCTTGCGACGCGCGAGTTGACGATATCGCCGACGATGGCGATCTTTTTACCGCGTAGGTCGCCGAAGTGCTCCTTCATCGTAAAGAGATCGAGCAGCGCTTGCGAAGGGTGTGCGTAGTTGCCCGCACCCGCATTGATCACCGGCACCATCTTCATCGCCGCCAGTTCTCTCGGCGTTTCGTTGCGTGAGTGCCGTACGATCACCCCGTCCGGATCCATCGCGCAGAGGTTGGCAAAGGTATCCTCTAAACTTTCGCCTTTTTTGGTCGAAGAGCGACTCGGATCGAGGTGTACTACCGATG
>JALWQQ010000104.1 GCA_027083075.1 Campylobacteraceae bacterium | reverse complement strand
AAGTGCACAGGGGGATCGATAAGAAAATGAAGCAAAAATTGATCGTTTATTTTCTTGAAAATAGAAAGATTCAGCCTCCCGAAATCCCGCTTTAACTCAGAGAAGAGGACCTACAAAAAAGGTGATCAAGCCGGATCTGATCTTCGAGGATATCATACATTTGAGTGAGTATTTGATCTGACGAAATGGCGGCAGCACCTCGAAGTGAGGTACTGCACAGTGTAGTTGTCGACTATTTCAATAGCGAAGAAGGTGATACAAAGGTGTAGCCTGCAGCTTTTAGACCCTTGATGACGATGGGAAGTAGATCCGCACCGAGATAGGGGTGATAGTAGAAGCTTGCGACACTGTCACGTACCACCTTGAGTTTTTGTGCAAATCGGATGATATCTTCCGGATACAAAGCTCTGTAGCCTGCGTTTGGCATAATCTCTACATAGCCGATATTTTCCGGAATAACCGTATAGCCGTATGCATCGCTATTGATAAGATAGGGGAAGAATTGTCCGATAGATTTAAATCTCTTCGCAGGATCGGTACTCGTTTCGAACGGATAGTACTGCATTCTCGCATACTGCACGGGGAATACTTCTCTAATCGCGCGGTATTGTGAGGGTCCTGCGGCATAATGCGGTGCTTCCCATGCAAACGGTTGCAATCCCGCCGCTTGTAGCATGCTTTTGGCCGAGTGCATACGCAGATAGGCCCACAAGCCGGAGTCGTTCATGGCGGGTTTTAGGTAGTTGAGCGAATGATCGGGGTTTTCTACGACACGCATAAACTCGAAGTCATCGCCCGATACACCGTTGTAGGGATTTTGCATATTGCCGAGTTGGTGAGTAAATCCATGTGCTACGATCGCAATGCGCCCTTCGCTTTGCAAATGCTGCAATACCTTTGCAACATTGCTGCCGGTCAGATTCTCTTCGGTGGGTACACCGTTGTTCTCAACACCGTTGGGATCGACATATTTGGCAATGGTTGCAACGGAAAAGAAGACGTTTTCTTTTTGTGCTGCATTTGCAATGGCCAATAGGTTTTGTGTATCGGTTCTTGCATCGACGTCTTCCAAGCGCATTAATGCGGTATGGTGCTCTTTGTGGTAAATTTTGAGCATATCGTGCAAGAGATCCGCAAAGGCGAGATATCGATCCTCTTCAGACATATAGCTGAAGGGAATGTCGCCTACAAACCAGAAATTGCCTGCTTTGACGATATAGGGATCCGCTTTTCTGTTCGGATAAAAAGTTGAAGAGGCTGTGGCGTAAACCTTCACTTTGCTCTGATCGACAATCTTAACCATCATCATGACGGGTTCGCAATCGTACATATCTCTATTGCCTACTATCTCTTCGAAACAGTTGCCGACATTGGCGCCCGGATTTTCAAAAGAGACGACACCTTTGTAGAGTTCGGTGTTTTTGTAGGTTACTCTGTTGTACGGTATACCCGTGTAGTAGTCGTAAGAGATACCGATCGTATCTTGCATCGTGCCGTTACCCCAGCCGTTTTTATTCCAAGCGTCCTGGAGTCGCCATAGGTTGTAGTTCATCCAAACGACGGTCTTGCCGAGAGTAGCTGCATCCTTAAAGAAGTCTGCATAAGCCTTCTGCGCTTTGCTGCCCTGAGCATAAAAAGCCGGTGCGTCGAAAGTCGTACCGAGATAGAAAACCGCCATCGAACCGTTCATATCGCCCGAAGTGTAGTTTTTAGCGGGCATCACATCGATATCGAGTCCTTTGAAGTGACCCAAGAGGTTTCGTAGTAAAAGCGCATCCTCTTTACCCATATAGCCGTACGGTCCTGCGTCATCGTAAAGAACCAGCACCTCTTTTGGTTTGGGCAAGAGTATTTTTGCTTGAAGATGGGTACATAAAAAGAGTACACCGAGAGCCAACGAACCAAGAAGTCGTTTCATCCGTTTCCTTCCTTTTGGTGGTTTGCCCCGTTCCCCTTTTTCCTGTAGATTTATTTTACCTCATTTTACTGAAGGTAAAGTTATTTCGGAATATGATACCGACATATAGTTTTTGATTTAAAAAAAGGATGGTTTTAAGATGAAAAAAGTTTTAGTTGTTTTTGGAACCAGACCCGAAGCGATTAAAATGGCCCCCGTTGTTAAAGCGCTAAAGGGTTGCGACTCGTTCGATGTAAAGGTGTGCATAACGGCACAGCACAGGGAGATGCTCGATCGGGTACTGGAGCTTTTCGGTATCGTAGCCGATTTTGACCTCGATCTTATGCGACCGAAACAGGATCTCTTTGATATTACGCGCGGTGTTTTGCAAGGGATGGACGAAATCGTAAAAAAAAGCACCCCCGATCTTGTCTTGGTTCATGGAGATACGACAACAACCTTTGCCGCGGCGTTGGCAGCCTTTTATCATAAAGTGCCTGTCGGACATGTGGAGGCCGGTCTAAGAACGGGAGATCGCTATAGTCCGTGGCCCGAGGAGATCAACCGTGTTTTAACGGCAGATATCGCAACGTACCATTTTGCTCCTACGGTACAAGCAAAAGCGAATCTCATCAAAGAGAATATTTCCGACGAGAGGATTGCGGTAACCGGAAATACGATCATCGACGCGTTGCAGATGATCGTGAAAAAGATCGAATCTGACGAAGTCTTGAAGATGCGCATCGTTCGAGATTTGCAAAACGCCTTTGCAAATAGGGGCGCATTTGACATAGAGCATACTCGTTTTATTCTCGTTACTGCCCACAGGAGAGAGAATTTCGGTAAAAAGTTAGAGAATATTTGTGCCGCATTAAAAGAGATAGCAAAGAGGAATCCGGATCTTCATATCGTCTATCCGGTTCACCCGAACCCGAATGTGCGAGAGACGACCGACCGCATGCTTTCCGAATCGTGTGAGGACAACATACACCTGATAGCCCCCGTAAGCTACGAAAGTTTCGTTTATCTTATGAAAATGGCGCATTTTATCGTTACGGACAGCGGCGGCATCCAAGAGGAGGCGCCGGGACTCGGTAAGCCCGTGCTGCTTGTTCGCGATACGACAGAGAGACCGGAAGCGATAGAGGCGGGGACGGTAAAACTCGTCGGAACCGCGTATGAAAGCATTGTGACTTCGATACAGGCGCTCTTGGATGATGAGGGGTTGTATGAACAGATGAGCCGCGCAAAGAATCCCTATGGAGACGGAACAGCATCGTTACGTATCGTCGATTTTCTAAGCGGTAATTTGAGATGAGTCTATTGGCGATAGATCTTCATAAAATATCTCCAAGAGAAAAGTGCCCTGTCGCAGTTTGTTCCGAGTTTGTCGGATTGCATTCGATATAAAGTTGCGTCTGCAACGATTTTTTTATCCTTTTTAATATGAAACATCTCCGACAGGTAGACGAGATGTTTGTTGCAGAATTCACCGAATAGCGTAAAGTAGTGCTTTGCCTCTTGTAGGTCAAGTAGACCTGCGCCTACACCGCTTTGCAAAAAGAGTATCGTCCCTTTCGGTATAACGGTATTGATAAAATCGATGTATCGAAACAGCGAGACGGTTCCCGTATAGTAGGCGGAGATATAGATTGGTTTGTCGTTTATCGACTTAATCGTATGCGATAATTGTCGTAAGTAACTCTGTATAAGACGATATCTTCTCTCCTCGCTCCAAACTACATCGTTAATCTCATCGTATATGTACCATCCTCCCCAAGAGCGATAGTGCTTAAACTGCGCATCGAGTTCTTTTGCCGTATTTTGATTGTGATGCAATAGGGTGGTGAGGTAGTGTTCGGTGTCGAGTTTCTTTTCGGAAATATATTTGAAGTAGTTCGGATCCGCATAGAGTCCGGTTATGATTTTGATGCGATATCTTTCACCGAGGAGAAAGAGTTTTTTAAATCTTTTATCGAATTTCCGAATAAAGTTGTTATCGCCGTATCGCGTCCACTGGACGACGATTGCCGTAATTCCGTGTTGTTTAAGTAGTCGGAAAGTTTTATCATCAAAGAGCGTACCGTTAAAATCCGAATTCCACGGCTGATAAAAAAGATAGGTCTCTTTTGCATAGAGATTAACCGAAACGATAAACAAGAGAAAGAGGATTGCTGCTCTCAAAATAGAAGCTCCGTATTGAATTGGACGATATTGGCATTTGGTTTGCGGTTTCGAATCGAATACCTCGACTCTACTCCAATCCTTCCTATTTCGGCATGGGGCGTATACCGACCTTCGTTTAGCCAAAAAAGATAACTTAGACCGATGCCGATATCAAAGCCGACACTGTTTCTCTTCTTGCGGTTGTCGTTGTCCGCAGAGGCTATTGTAACAAAATAGGGGAGCCATGCACCATCGAAATGTGTCGAATAGAAGCGTTTCCCCCATTCGAATTTCCCGTACAGTCGATAGACGGAAGCACGCAAGAAATAGGCGGATTCGAGATAGAGTTTTTTAAACGTTTTGTCCGTACGGTTCGGATCGAATCGGTAGGTGTCGAAAAAGTTTGCGGAGAGTCTGACGGCAGTATCGGAGCGGGTAGCGGAACCCATCTTGAAAAGATGTTCGATAGCAACGAAAACGAGCGACTTGTTGAAGAGTTGATAATTGATACCGACAACGGGCTGGAGAGTGCTACTTGTAGGCAGTACGGCGTTAGGAAATACGGTGCCGTTCAGAAGACCGAAAATATGAAACCGAGGCTTATCGAGATTTGGCAGATAGTCGAGATACAAACTTGCAAAGCCTGTCGCATTGTGTCCATTGTCGCTTAACGGCGGCAGTGTACTTATCATATTGGCATTACTGTAGGCAAAATAACCGGAAAACGTATCGTTCCAGTTGTGTACTATACTTTTGAGTCGGTATCGTTTGGCGTAACTCTTTTTGCCGTTTCGATAGAGGAGGTCGATTGCATTTTTCATATCGGTCGTAGCAAGAGTGCGTGTACCTTGCCTTTTTTCCAAATATGCCAAGGCTTCATAAAGCGTTGGATCGGCTTTGATCGAAACCGATCGCCTAAGAGCGAAAATAGCCCTTTTCGGTCGTTTGAGTTTGATCGCCCAGTAGCCCAGTTGTGCCCATGCGTTTGCCCGTTCACGCTTCGGAAGAGCATCTACTTTGGGAATAAGCGTCAAGTAGGCTTTGCTTATCTCTTTGTCATGTGCATACAGGATCGCCAGATCGTATGCGCTTTGTGCGCTCTCTTTTGGGGGGAGATACCTGATTGATTCGGATAAAAAATATTTTGCAAGCGAAATGTCGTGAAGCTTCAAAGAGACATCCGCATGCAAACGATAAAAGATACCGGGATTTTTAAAGTCTCTACCGTCATAGTCGGACAACAGATCGTTCGAGAGTTCATACTGTTTTGTTCGATAGGCTAATGCCGCAGCCTGAAGAGCCGTTTGGGCGTCTTTGTGTAGACTTAAGTAGTCTCTCCAATACTTTAGTGCGGCGTGGGTATCCTTTTGTAGCAACGCGATCTCTCCTAACCGTTTCAAATAGCGGTTTTCATTAAATTTTTTTACCAAAGGAAGATAGTATCGCTTTGCGAGATCATAACGTTTGCGCTTGTCGTAATAGAATGCCAAGTGTTTATACGATGTATCGGTACCGTCATATTTTGCCAAGAATTTCCAGATAGAAAGTGCTTCGCGTTCATTGCCTATCTTTTCGAGTGCAAAAGCGATATTTTTTTGATCTTTGATACTTTTTGCTACATCAAGTGCCGACATAAGTGCATCGCTTGCATTGCCGTATTGCTTTTTGCTTATCCACATTTCGGCCAACTTTCGATACGCCAAATATTTTGCTTTTGCATCATGAAGGCATTTGAAAGGCTGCAGTTTGCGGAGTATGGCGTATCCTGCTTTGTGTAAATGCTTGATACCGATCAATGATCTTAAAGCCTCTGCGTCACATCCTTGGCGTAATATCGAGATATAAAGCGGGAGGTTTTTTTGCTTTTTGCCGCTTAATGCATGCAGATACGCCAATCTTTTGGCAATCTGTTTGCGAGGAAATTTTCGATAAAGTCGCTCCAGTAGCCTATCGGCAAGTGCGGGCTTGTGGAGTTTGGTGTAGGCATTGACAGCAAAGAGTGTCTTTTCCGGCTCCTTTATATCGAGTTTTTGTATCTCGGACAATGATTTTTCGGCAATCTCTTTGCGGTCTCGGTCGAGAGATTTGTAAAAGAGTGTCGAAAGTAAAAGAAACCTCTCTTTATCGGG
>JALWQQ010000103.1 GCA_027083075.1 Campylobacteraceae bacterium | reverse complement strand
TGCGCTATATCGAGGGCGTTACACTCAAGGAGATGATCGCCAAAAAACCGCTTGGCATCGAGGATGCGGTGAGTTTGGCAAAGATGCTGTTGGGTGCGGCGCAGTTTCTGCTTAAGTACGATCTGGTGCACGGCGATATCAAGCCCGAAAATATCTTGGTTAGCAAGCGGCATGGAAAGACGGTCTTTAGGCTGATCGATTTCGGTTCTATCGTCGAGATCTTTTCGATCGATTCGCGTGCGGGTACACCCAGCTATCTGGCGCCGGAGCGCTTCAAAGGCGAGGCGATCGGTGAGCAGAGCGAGATCTTTGCGATTGGCGTGACGCTTTATGAGGCGCTGACCGGGCGTTTGCCCTACGGGGAGATCGAGCCTTTTCAGACGCCGAGCTTTAAAAGCCCCAAGCCTCTGCGCCACTACAACAGCTTGGTGCCGAGTTGGTTGGAGTCGCTGGTGCTCAATGCGATCGAGCCCGACAAAGAGCGCCGCTATACGCTCTATAGCGAAATGGCGTACCAGCTAACACATCCCGAGAGGGTCAAGCCCTATTTTCGCGAAGATGCGACGCTCTTAGAGCGTGATCCGGCGCGCTACTATCGCCGCCTTTTTTTCGCCTCGTTGCTGCTAAACGGCATCTTGTTTTACGCGTTGCTGAAGTAACGAGGGGTGTGTGCTCGATTTTCCACGATTTTTAACGCTTTTTTGAGTAAGATAGTCCTATGCAAAGAGTGTCGGCCATTCTACTTTTACTGTTATGTATCGTGCCGCTTTTTGCCCAAAAGCATACGGCATCTTCAGAGCTTAACGCTTCGGAGCCGACACGGTACGAGGTCTATCTGCACGGTGACTATAGACTTGACAAAGAGGAGATCTACGAGGCGATAGAGGCTAAATTGCCCAATCCGCTCTTTTTTTGGAAAAAGAAGATCGCAAAACTCGATGCACGTCTCTTGCCGACACTCGAAGAGGCTCTGATCACGCTTTATGAGTCGGAGGGGTATTATGAGGCGGCGGTTGATTATCGCACAAAGGGCGTGCGGCTCGATGTCACCATTGATGCGGGCAAGGCGGTCAAGGTCAAAGAGATCAACCTCAGTAGCGACATGCCGATCGAAACACTCATACCCTTTAAGCGCGGTGAGCGCTTTAGTGCCAAACGCTTCAAGGAGATGAAGGCGGCGATCGTCAAGCAACTCTTGGAAAAGGGGTATTGCAGCTACGATCTCGATACCAAGGCGTATGTCGATCTCGATCGTTACAGTGTCGCGCTGCGCATTGTGCTTGACAAAGGTAAGCCTTGTCGTTTTGGGGAGACACACTTTAGCGGCGTAAAAGATATCGACGAGAAGGTTTTGCGCTCACGTGTGCGTACCAAAAAGGGGATGCGTTACGATCCTAAAAAGATCGAGGAGACCTATAACGACCTCTATGCGCTTGGTGCTTTCGATACGCTCAAGATCGACTATAGCCGCAAGATCTACAATGTCGTACCGATCGATATCGAGGTGCGCGAGACCGAGACACCGTACCACATCGAGTTGGGTGCGGGGTACGATACCTATGTAGGGTTTCGCGTACACGCATCGATACTGCATCGCAACTTTATGGGTGACGCGCAGCGAGCGTTGCTACAGCTTGCATGGTCGCAAAAGGAGAAGAAAGCCACGGTTAACTTCTTTAAGCCCGCCCTCATCTCGAAGCTGCCGATCGATTGGGATTATGGGTTGTCGCTCGGTTATTCCGATCTCGAGTTTCCGGGTTTTCGCGAACGTAAAAGTTTTTTAAATAACTATCTGGAACATAAGAGCGGAAAGACGCGCTTACGCTTTGGGCTTTCCGTAGAAAATATTCTCATCGACGCGATGGACAATTTTCGCCGCGGGCAGGTGCAGGAGCAGGCAGTACGCACCGGTAGTTTTTTGCTCTTCTACCCCTATCTTGACATTGTGTATGATGCCAGAGACGACAAGCTGAATCCGACCGAGGGGTATTATCTCGCCGCGTCGCTTGAGTATGGGCTACCCTATAAGCCCGATGCATCGACTTACCTCAAAAGCTACATAGAGGGGCGCTACATCTTTAGCCGGAAGCAAACGACATTTGCAAGTACCCTTAAGCTGGGCACGGTCGATATCTACAGCCATGCGCTGCCCGAGTCAAAGCTCTTTTTTGCCGGCGGATCGTTCAGTAACCGTGCTTACGGTTTTAGAAGTATCGGGGTGATCCTTTCGCCTGAGGAAGACAGTATCCAAGGGGCGCAAAGCTGGGGCAATCTCAGCTTCGAGATAGAGCATCCTATCACCCGAAAGCTCTATGGCGCACTCTTTACCGATATGACGATGCTTAATGCCAAGGCATACGACTTTAGCGGTAAGGTGATCAGCGCGGCGGGTATCGGACTGCGCTATATGACGCCGGTGGGTCCCTTTAAACTCGATGTGGGGTTCAATATCCACAGACCCTCGCAGTATGGCATCACCTTTCAGATAGGGCAATCCTTCTAAGGAGTCGAGGTGGCAAAACGACAAAGAGCTTTAAGTGTGCGTGCCTATCTTGCGGTTCGCAAGTTTCTTTTGACTTGGGTGGCGCTCTTTATATTGCTTTTTGCCATACTCTATCTGATCGCCAACTCGCCTTTTTTCATCAAGCTACTCATCTCGAAGAGCGCCGTGACCTACAAGCTTGGGTATGAGAGACTCGAGGGCGATCTTTTGCGCGGTGTGCGCTTGATAGCGCCCGAGTATAACGGCACCACGCTTGCTTCCGAGCTTCGCTTTCGTTGGAATCCCTCGATGCTGGCAAGCAAAACGCTCTATATCTCAAACGTCGAAGCCAAAGATATCAATCTTACGCAGCTGCGCCGTTTTCTTCGGACGGTTGTAAAAAAGAACGAGACAAGGCAAAACGACCAAATGCTTGCTCTGCCTGCGACACTCTATATACGCCGTGCACGCGTAACGCTCTTGCCGTTTGAGTACGAGGGGGTAAGGGTGAAGCGCATCACACTCGGTCTCAAGGGAGCAAGGGTATCGCAGAAGAGAGTGGCGGCAAGCGATCTTTCCCTACATATCGGTTCCGATCTCGGAACCCTCGATCTAAGCGGTGACCTTACCGACAAAGATCTGCATCTTAGACAAGTAAGCGTACGCTATCTTGACATCGAGGGTGTGCAGCGTCTCTTGCGACGTATTTCGCATAGTAAGGATCAAAACGTAAGCACCGGCTCGAAAGAGAGCACCGCTCCGCTGCCTGCCGAAAAGATCACCATCGACAGGGCAACTCTAAGCACCAAAGCCTTTAAGGAAGCCGATATCGCCTTTTCATCGCTCACTGCCGATCTGCGCGACATTGTTATCGATACATTGCACAAAAACATTCGAAGCAAAAAGAGCAAGATACGCGCAAAGAGCGAGATAGGGACATTGCGACTCGATGGCAAGATTACGAACAACCGCTACGATGCCGCCTTGCACTTCGTACCCAAAGCGGCGATCTACCGAAAGTACCGACTGCCTTTTCGCAAAGAGGCGATCAAGGCGATCGACGGTAAAGCGACGATCGATACGAGAGATCTAACGCTTCGGCTACATACGCAGGCAAAAGCGCTATTTGATCTCAAGTCGCCCCAATACAATATAGATGTACCGCGCTTTACGACGACACTACGTTACCGCTTCGGCGCATCAGGGCTTCGGATAGACTCGAACGCCACCGTCGATAGCCGCTTTGCCAAAGGGGTAACGCTTGTGCATAGTACCTTTGTGGGATCGAAGGGGGTGCAGTATGAGGGAAGCGCCAAGATCGCGCGCTTTGAAGGATTGGATGCCAACCTGACACGCTTGACCGAAAAAACGACGGTGCGTTATGTCGGTGATGCCAAGGGGGTAGCGTTTGATGCACAAAACGCGCACCTTTTGCTACACTTTAAAAGCGACGATTATAGCCATGCGGTCGTCACTTTGCAGAACAAACAACCGTTTGTGCCTTCGCGCTTTTTTACGCTTCCCGAGTCTTTGCGCAAGGTGACACTTCATAAAGTCGATGCCAAAAGCAGTTTTCTACTTTCACACCCCTTGCCGCTCGTGGTCGATATTGCAGCACAAAGCAATCTTCTAAACACCCGAGGCAAACTACATATCGTCGATGCAAAGCGGATCGCTTGGCAGGGTGAACTTGAGATGCCGCCACACTCTATACTGCGCGATCTGCACCCTGCTGTACGATGGGGGAAGCTCTTTCCCGCACTGCTGCGCTACGAGGCGCAAAGCGGAGCCGTTACACTTCGGTCGAAGAGAGGACTCTACGAAGCTTCGATCAAAGGTGTGGGCGGTGACATGGAGGGGGTATTGCGCATCAAAAAGACGCGTTTACATCTCTCAAGTACTTCGGAGGGCGCATGGCATGCCGAAACGGAGGTGAAGCGCTTTGGGGATCTTCTTGAGAGCATCGGCGTTTTCTATCCTCTGGAGGCGAAGATACCCATCGAGGGGGCGCTTGCGCTTACGCTCGATTTCGCGCCTCGGAAAGGCTTTTTGTTGAACGCCTCGAGCGATATGCTGCGTTATCGCTTAGACAAAAAGCATGCGGAGCGCATCGAAGATATCGAGGTTTCGGCTACTTTGAAGGATACAAAGATCGACATAAATCACTACACTTTTACCTATCGCGGCAAACGCCTCTTTGCTACTCGCCCCTCGTCGCTTCATCTTGCGCGTGAAAAGCTCATCATCGACGATCTGCTACTAAACGATGCCGTGCACTTTTCGGGCTATTACGATCTTGGCGACGGAAGTGCCGACATTCGTGCCAAAAGCACGAATTTTACCATCAAAGAGAAGGGGCTTAGTGTCGATATTGCTAGCAACCTGTATCTGCACTCAGTACCCAAGAAAAGCATCTCTGTCAAAGGCGATATTACGATATTGGGGGGCAGGGTTTCGGGAGACCTGCCGCATGGTACGACAACAAGCGATAGTGACATCATTGTCTTGCAGAGACAGCATAAAAAAGAGCGTAACGGTTGGTATGACCGTCTGGCGCTACAACTTTTTGTCAAGACAAAAAAGGCGATCGACTTTAGGGCACAAGGGGCAAAACTGCGACTAAGACCCGAGCTGAGCATCCTCAAATCACCCAAGTCGGAGATCGAGACAGTTGGAACTGTAGAGATAGCTAAAGACGGGATTTATCGTTTAAAAGATAAACGCTTTAGGCTCAAAAAGAGCTATGTCTACTTTGCAGGCGATGTGAAGAAGCCCCACCTTGACATCAAAGCGACGTGGCAGGCGATAGACTATACCGTCAATGTTACTGTTACAGGTACGCCCGAAGCGCCGCAACTCTCTTTTAGCGCCTCGCCTTACCTGAAGCGTGAGCAGGTACTCTCTTTGTTACTCTTTGGTACGACGGGAGAGGGGGATACGCATAGCGGCAAAGAGATGATGCGTATGCTTGGCGGCGCCGTGGCAAAGGCGGCGTTAGCGGATGCCGGCATCAAAGTCGATCATCTCGTTTTCGGCGAAAACGGTTCGGTTGAGGTGGGTAAAAAGCTGGGCAAGCGCACAACGGTGATCTATATCAACGATATCGTGCCTAAGGTCAAGCTACTCTATCGCCATAGCAGGCATACCCAAAGTGTCGTGACCGTCAGTGAAGAGTCAAGGTCATACGATATCGTCTATAAGACCGATGTGAAGCATCCGAGCGATATCCTCTTTGTTGGCAAAAAGCGTCCGCGACATCGTAAAAAAGACTAAGAGAGACGCGATTTGAAATCGTTGTAGCCAAATTTGCGTACGACCTCGATCGTACCGTCATGTCGCTTGATGGCAATGGCGGGTAGCTTGATACCGTTGAAGGTGGTCGCTTTGACCATCGTATAGTGCATCTGATCCAAAAATCGTACGCGATCGCCTACCTTCAGGGGTCTATCGAAGCTATAGTCCCCCATCACATCGCCTGCTAAGCAGGTGTTGCCTGCCAAGCGGTAGGTGTAGGGTTTTTTACCCGCTTCGGCGGTACCCTCGACCTCGGCACGATAGGGCATGATGATCGTATCGGGCATGTGCGCCTCGGCGGAGGTGTCGAGTATGGCGATATCGATGCCGTTATGCACGATATCAAGCACTGTTGCTTCGAGATAGCCTGTTTCCCACCCGATCGCTTCACCGGGTTCGAGATAGACTTCTATGCCGTAGCGCGCCTTAAACGAGAG
>JALWQQ010000102.1 GCA_027083075.1 Campylobacteraceae bacterium | reverse complement strand
GAGTTGCGTCGTAAGTCCGAAGAGGAGACGGAGCTGATCATCGGCAAGCAGCGAAACGGACCGACGGGCACCGTCGATCTGGTCTTTCAAAAAGAGTTTACCCGTTTTGTCGATGCGCACCACGGGGGTGTCGAGATCGTCTATGAGGATGCCGATATCCCTGCCAATACCGGCAAGATAGAGATATCGACCATCTAAGCGATGTCCGGTGTCTCGCTCTTTCCTACCAAGCGAAGCTTTCTTCTCTTTACGTCCTTTATTTTACTGTTTTTAATGCTGCGTTTGGCATGGCTCTATCGCGACTATCGTCACTATCTTTCGCAACCGTTGCACTATACCGATGCGACCGTCGAGGCGATCTATCCCAAAACACGCCGCCATAAAGCGTACCTACTGTTGAAGTTGCGGTGCACAAACGGTTGGCGTTGCTATACAAACTACTTCGGCAGCAGAGAGATTGCCATCGGTGATCGTGCGCGCATAAAGCTCTATACGAACGATAGTGTCGGATTTTGGCGTTTTTTGCGCGGTTTTTATCTCAAGTCGCGTCCGTTACGGTGGCAAGAGAGAGGGCAAGAGACCAAGAGGGTACTTGTTGAGGCGATCGCGCATCAGCATAAAAACAGCGCATTGGCGTCACTTTATGGTGCGCTTTACCTTGCCGTAGTGCCGGATCGCAGTGTGCGCGAAGCAGTGGCGCGCTTGGGCGTAGCACACCTTGTGGCACTCAGCGGCTTTCATCTCGGTATCTTAAGTGCCGCACTCTTTGCGCTTCTCTATCTGCTCTACCGTTTTGTGCAGCAGCGCTACTTCCCTTACCGTTATGCGCTGTTTGATGTCGGCATCGTCGTCGTTGTCGTGCTTGGCTTCTATCTTTCGCTTGTGGGTGCACCGCCCTCATTGCTACGAGCCTATACGATGAGTCTGATCGCATGGGTGGCGCTACTAATGGGGCTGCAGGTGGTGGACTTTTCACTCTTGGCGGTGACGGTGCTGCTGCTTTTGGCACTCTTCCCGCGCCTGCTTCTTTCGCTCTCTTTTTGGCTCTCGGTTGCGGGGGTTTTCTATATCTTCTTGTTGCTACGACACTTTGGGCATCTTGGCAAATGGTTGCTCACGCTTGTGGTGATCCCGTTTGGCATCTTCTTTTTGATGCAACCGATCGCGCACCTCTTTTTTGCCCAAAGTAGCCCCTACCAGCTCCTTTCGCCTCTTTTGTCTCTACTGTTTATACCTTTCTATCCGCTTTCATTGCTCCTGCATCTCGTAGGACACGGCGATCTTTTTGACGGCGCGCTTGAGGGCCTCTTTGCGTTACCGAAAGAGACGACAGTATATTATACACCTTTGTGGTTGGCGGCACCTTATCTTGTGCTTTCGCTCTTTGCTATACGTCGCAAAGCTCTTTTGTACCTACTGTTGTTGTGTAGCCTTCTCTTTACCCTCTTCCTCTTCTATCATCGTTAGAAACTTCAGCCCATAGATAAAGATCGCCCATGAGATATAGAGCCAGAGCATAAAAAAGAGAATGCTTGCGATCGAGCCATAGATGGTGGTGTAGGTGCTATTGGCGCTGACATAAGCGATAAAGAGCGCCTTAGCAAGGTGCCAAACCAGTGAAGCGACAAAGGAGGCGATCGAAGCGGCGCTCTTGTCCGCTTTTCGGTTGGGCGAGAGGGTATAGGCGGCAAAGAAGATGCCCCATGCCACAAGAAAGGCAGGGATACTTGAGAGTAGATGCAGTGCGACAATATGGCTCTGCGAGAGCCATGTGCCGCCTTGGGTGCTGAGCCAAAACGAAAGAAGTAGGGCGGGCGGCAAGAGCAAGACGAGAAGAGTGTAGTGTTTAAGCGCTTGCCAAAAGCTTCGGTGCGGCGCCTCTGCTACATCATTAATCACAAAGTCGTAGTTTTTAAAAAAGAGCGCCATCGCATAGAGCGCATAGAGCAGCCCTAATATCCCCAGCTTGTAAGCGCCTTCAATGAAGCGGTGCAGGTAAGCAAGGATCGTTTCGCTCTGTGTCGGCAAAAAGGTTTGCACGATAAAGTGCTCTACTTTAAGATAATAGACCTCAAAGCCCGGCATCACTGCAAAGGCGGTAAGTAGCACGACGGCAAAGGGCACGAGCGAAAAGAGCGTACTCCAACTCAGACTCGAGGCGTAGTGCCCCAAACGATCTTCAAAAAGCTCGGAGAGAAATCCTCTTAAGAAGCGAAGACTCTCTTTGAGATAACGGTTTATCGAAGTGTGTTTCACGTGAGTGTGTCAAGTCCCATCTTGCCGGGGTTGAGGATGTTGTTGGGATCGAAGGCGCGTTTGAGGTCGCGAAAGAGCGCGATCTCTTGCGGTGTAAAGGCGATATCCATAAAGGGAGCTTTGGAGAGTCCGATGCCATGCTCACCGCTGAGCGTGCCGCCCATCTCCACGACGGTCTCGAAGATCTCGACGATCGCCTCGTGCCCCCGTTCAAGTTGCGCTTTGTCGTTGCCGTCGGGTACCATGACGTTGACGTGGATATTGCCGTCACCTGCATGACCGAAGCAGGGTACTTTGAAGCCGTACTTTTCGCCGATTGCGTAGATCTTTTGTAGTGCCTCGGGAAGCATACTGCGCGGTACGGAGATATCTTCGTTGAGCTTTTTGTTGCCGTAGATCGTGATCGAAGGTGAGGCGTTGCGTCTGGCAAACCAGAGCTTGTCGCGTTCTTCGCCGTCATCGGCAATGACAAATGATTGTGCGCCGTTTGTTTTAAAGGAGCGCTCTAAGGTTTCCAACTGAAAGTCAAGCTCCTCTATCACATTGCCGTCCACGTCGCCGATAAGCAGCGCACCCGCCTCTTCGGGCAGCTCAACCCCCAACTTCTCTTTGAGTGCGCGTACCACGAGCGCATCCATAAACTCCATCGCCACGGGATTTGCCCCTGCCGCCAGCGACTTAAAGACCGCATTCATCGCCGCTTCGACATTGGGAAAGATCCCCATGTAGGCTTTGCGAAAGCGCGGTTTGGGCAGGAGCTTGAGGGTGATCTCGGTGATCACCGCCAAAGTCCCTTCGCTGCCGACCAAAGCCCCCGCGATGTTGTAGCCCGCCACATCCTTGATGGTGCGTTTACCTGCGCGGATGATATCGCCGTTGGCGCGCACGGCGCGTAGCGCCATCACATAATCTTTGGTAATGCCGTACTTTGCCGCGCGCATGCCGCCGGCGTTTTCACTGACATTGCCGCCGATCGTAGAGTACTGTTCACTGGCGGGATCGGGCGGATAGAAGAGCCCTACCGCCTCGACGGCACGCTGTAAGTCCATATTGATCACACCCGGTTGCACCACCGCCATCATATTTTGCATATCGATCTCGAGGATCTTGTTCATATGCTTTTCAAATGCTAGCGTAATGCCGCCGTTGACGGGTAAAGCACCGCCCGTAAAGCCGCTACCCGCACCGCGCGGCGTAACGACGATACCATGCGCGTTGCAGTAAACCAAGATGCGGCTGACGTCCTCTTCGTTGCGCGGAAAGAGCACTGCATCGGGTTCGTAGCGTGTGCGCGTTGCATCGTAACTGTAGGCGATCTTGTGCGCCTTGTCGGCTTTGATATTCTCTTTGCCAACAATGTCGCCAAGCGCTTTGATATCTTCTTGACGCAGCACTTAGAGCCCCTTGACCTCTTGGAAGTAATCCCCCTTTTTGCTACTACTAAACCAACCGCCGAAATCAAGACCTTCGATGCGATGGTAGAAGGGGTATTGTGTGTTTTGTGTCGTTGTCGATATCGCCTCTTCGCCGACATGCTTACCGCTGATCGGATCGAGTGCTACTGCCGTACCGTTTTTGACGACGACAACCAATCCGATATGGTTTTTTGCGCAAAAGTTGCGTAAAAGCGCTTTGCTTAGTGAGGTTTCCGACTCTTTTGCCATATAGACGGCAAGCAGGTCGGGGTGGAACCAGTGCTTTGCGTAGCGTTGCACGATCTCGTTGTAGCTTTTCGCATCGGGGGCGATGACGAGAACGTTATCGTAGAGGTAGCCGCCGATGACCTTATCGCCCGTTTGTATGTCGGTTTTGATGCTTGGTAGATTTGGATGATCGACCGCCTGACGGTGCAGTACCGTCGCTTCGTTCCCATTGCCTTGGATCAGATAGGCACTGATCGCATGCAGGTCGTTACCATAGTCGTGCACTACGACACCGCTCATCCCTTCGCGCGCCATTGCCGCCTCAAGCGTGATCTTTTTGGTGCCGACCGATTGTATCGTCGTTTCGCCGCTTGGCGGAAAAAGCTCTCCAAAGAGCCACGAGGGCAAAAGTAGCGCCATTAAAAGCAGCGTTCTCATCCTCTATTCCTTCTATAGGTTAATGTTGTTCGATTATACAAACTCAATGATAAAAGCCCGTTTATGTATAATTGTGCTTAGATTTAATCATAGGGAAGAGTATGAGACCGTTTTTGGCATGGTTGACGGCAGGCTTGGTTTGTGCGTATGCCGCGGTACTGCATCACGGCTATTGGGAGAAGGGCAAACGCTTTAACGACTATCTAAAAGAGCACGGTGTGCCCCTCTCGATACTTCAGGGTATCTCTAAAGAGGATAGGGTTTACCTCTCCGAGATACGTAGCCGTTATCCCTATTTTGAGCTTCTCGATACCAATGGTACGCTTGAGCAGGCGTTGATCCCCATAAGTAAGGAGATGCAGATCTCATTGGTGCGAAAGCGTGACGGGAACTACACGTTTGACATCATACCGATCGTCTATACAACACAGCAACATACGGCGCATATCGAGATAGTCCATAGTCTCTATCGTGACATCGTCGCTCAAACACAGAATAAGTCATTAGCTTCTAAGACGGTGCGGACACTCAAGGGGGTTATCGATACGAGGCGTTTACATAAGGGCGATACGATCGACATCTTGTATCGTATAGGGATACGCAACGGGCTTGTGCACGGCGAGGCGGAGTTGCTGGCAATGCGTCTAAAGCAAGGCAAAGAGGTGCGCTTTATCTGCGTTGATGAGGAGGGAAGGGGGTGTATCGACGGTAAGCGGCGCGAGCGCTATACCGTTACCAAGCGCACCAAGAGCGTCACGCTTAAGCGTTATGTGCAGCGTGCTACGCAAGGCTTTATCTTTCCTTTGCGCCACCCCGTCGTCACCTCAAGCTTCTCTTATCGGCGTTGGCATCCGATCTTGCATCGTTATCGTCCACACCATGGTACTGACTTTAGAGCCCGCTACGGCACGCCGCTTTATGCCGTTGCCGACGGTAGGGTGAGTTATGCCGGTTGGATGCGCGGGTATGGCAAGGTGGTCAAGATACGTCATGCAGGCGGCTACGAGTCGCTCTATGCGCACCAAAGCCGCATTCGCGTACGTCGTGGACAACGCGTAAGGCAGGGGCAGATCATCGGTTATGCGGGCTCGACGGGTCGCAGCACCGGACCGCATCTGCACTTCGGGTTGACAAAAAACGGACGCTGGATCGATCCGATGCGAGTACTCGGTAAAGGAAAGCGTCGCATACGTACCAAACGCGTTATCGGCTATAAAGATATTCCCGTCATAAGGTATCGCACCGTTACGGTTAAAGGGTGTGAAGCGAAAAAGCGCGCATTGATGCAAGCGCTACGTCAAGAAGAAAGAGTTAAACTACCGCGATCATCGAAGCTTTCGATTCCGATACGAAAATGACAAAAAGGGTTTTTTCATGTACGATATTAGCGATTTTCGAACCGAACCGCTGACAAATGCACGCTATATCGAAACCTTGCGTGCGCACTACATCCAAAAAGGCAGACCCAAAGAGTGGGAGATCGTCAAGGCGCACGATAGTGTCGCCATACTGCTTTATCATCGCGAGAAAGAGGCGTTTGTGCTGGTGCGACAGTTTCGTCCCGCCGTCTATATGCACAACGGAAACGGCATGACGATAGAGCTTTGCGCAGGCATTGTCGACAAGGAGCTCTCTTTAGAGCAGATCGCGATAGAGGAGATCGAAGAGGAGTGCGGCTATCGCGTGTCGTTGAAGCGTTTGGAGCGCATCACCTCGTTTTATACCTCGGTCGGTTTCGCGGGAAGTAAGCAGACGCTTTTTTATGCCGAAGTGGATGAGAGTATGCGATGCGGTACCGGCGGCGGGGTGGACGGCGAAGAGATAGAGTTGATCTATCTGCCGACCTTCGAGGCGATGCGATTTTTGTATGACGAAACCGTAGCCAAGACGCCGGGTTTGATGTTTGCGTTTATGTGGTGGTTTCGGAATAATGAGTAATGAGTAATGAGGAACCGAAGAGAGTGAAGAG
>JALWQQ010000101.1 GCA_027083075.1 Campylobacteraceae bacterium | reverse complement strand
CCGACATTGGCAGCTTGCGTTGGCGTTTGATCATCTGCGCACCGATATGAAGCAGGCTGACGAGTTTCCGTTGATGTATATCGGCGATCTTTTCGGTACGCGCTTCGAGGGGTATGTAACCAACACTACTTACACCGAGGAGCTCGGTTACCGTAAGCGCTTCGGTATGCACCTATTAAGCACCGGTATCAAGATGCGTCAAAAGCGCCTCGACAGAGTCGTGGCAAACGGCACGCGGCACGCAGCAACCTTTACCAAAGAGGATAGCTATGCGTTCTACTTGCAAGATCAGTGGTCGCTTTCGCAAGATCAACTGCTCAATCTCGGTGCCGAATATATCCGTATGCAGCGAAACGGAACAATTAAAAATGATGATTTGTTACAGTTGAGGCTTGGATATATCTATGCGGCAGAGCACTGGGGGTACAAGGCGTATCTCTATCGTGTAATGTTCAATGTTGACCCTGTTATTAGAAGCTTTCGAGTCATCAATTTCGATGCAACTAGAACACAAAAAACATCCGCTTTTAGTCAAGAGCTGTGGTACCAAAGTGGGAAGCTCAACAGTAGGGTTCTTTTTCTGTTGACACAAAACAAAGATACTTTTTTAACTCAAATCGGTAGTGATAGCACCAAGACACTTTCGATAGTATCCGATGGGAGTTATCGTTTTGACGCATATGGTCAACTGAGGTGGCAGCTACATTTTGCAAGGTTTAAAAATATTTTTGGCATTAAAAAACTCTCCAACTATAGTGCATTTTGTGCTTATGAGATCGATTGGGAGAATCTCTCGGCATATTGGGGATTATTGTGGCGCAAAGACAATATCGACCACAAAAATTATTTCGATCTCAGCGCTACGCTCAACTGGGACATCACCCCCTCGTGGCGTCTTTCGCTTAAAGGCGACAATCTTCTTGGCAAAGCCAAAAAGACCAAGATGTTTAGGCTTGACCCCATCACGCAGCAGCTGCTTTCGCCCGTCGAGGTTTCGCCCATCGACAAACGTGTCATCTTAGAAGCGGAGTATCGATTTTGAGACGGGTGCTTTTTCTCTGGTTGATCGCTCTTGTCGGCTTCGTACAAGCGGAGCGGTTAGAGGTGAACAGTGCCTTGGCGATCTATACGCGCCTCTTTGAGGTGCTGACAAATAAGACGCATTTTCGCATCTACACACCCAACGCGGAGCTACAACGCGTCTTCGGCTACTCCGATCGCATCGCGCTTCTTGAGGTGCCGGACGGTGCCGATGTGGCGATCGTGAGTAACGACGAGGAGATGCAAAAGCTACGCAAAGCCCTGCGGCAAAAAGCGATGGAGAGCAAGCTTCTTATCGTAACACGCTCTTACCATCACTTCATTAACGCACCCGATCTTGTCGGTGCTTTTTACTGGAGCCACGGGCGCAAGCAGTTTCTCTTCCGCGAGCAGATACTCAAGCGTTTCGGCATCGTGCTGCCTGATGAGTTTCGGAGATATATTGTAGACGATATGTAGGATGAGAG
>JALWQQ010000100.1 GCA_027083075.1 Campylobacteraceae bacterium | reverse complement strand
GTCGCTGGATGTTGCGCCGGAGGATTGGGTGCTCGATCTGGCGGCGGCGCCGGGCGGCAAGAGCTTGATACTCAGTGAAAAGGCCGCCAAAGTGAGCGCCGTAGAGCCCGACAAGTCGCGCTTTTTTCGCATGAAGCGCAACTTCAAAGAGCATGGCGCCAAAAATATCCAATGCTACAACAAAGATGGGCGCTTCGTCCACAAAGCTACCGGCGCGATCTTCGATAAGGTCTTTTTGGATGCGCCCTGCTCCTCGGAGGCACACATCGATCTTGGTGAGGGGATTACATGGTGGAGTCCTAAGCGCATCAAGCGTTTTAGCAAACTACAAAAGGCGCTGATCGTCTCTGCTTTCGAAGCGCTCAAGCCCGGTGGCGAGATGATCTATGCGACCTGCACCTTTGCACCCGAAGAGAACGAGGGAGTGTTGGACTTTTTGCTCTCACGCTACAAGAATGCACGCATCGTACCTGCCGATACACCGATATCTAATCGTCAAGCGGCGCTTGAGGGGTGGGAGGATCAACGCTTCGATCCGCAGACACAACATGCCGTGCGCATCCTTCCCGAGGGCGCTTATAGCGGCTTTTTCTTTGCCAAGATTGTCAAGGGTTGACATGCATAGGGGATATGGTACAATATTTTAATCCGAAACCGCGAGGATTGCATATGATCAGAAAGATTGTAAACCCCAAAAATAACCGTCTCATCATCGAAATACCCCAAGAGTATGTCGGCAAGAGAGTAGAATATATTGTTTTTCCGATCGATACTGAAGAAGCGCATTCAAATAAAGATCGTAACATTGCCTCACTTGGAGGAGCTTTGAAAGCCTACGCCGATTTAAACAAGCTTCCATTGGAAGATAGTGCGTGGGAGCTTCATGTGAAAGAGAAATTTACACTATGATATATCTGGATACCAATTACATTTTACGTTTTTTATTGCAAGACAATGAGGAGATGTATCGCATTGCTAAAGATGCTATTGTGAATAAACGTTGTTATATCGGCAATGAAGTATTGGCCGAAGTAGTCTTTGTCCTACAAAAAGTCTACCAAGTGTCCGGACAAGAGATTAGAGATGTTTTAGAAAATCTTATCTCCTTTGACAACATCATTTTAGAGGATCGGAAGATAGCTCTTGAGGCATTGGATATATTTGACAAAAAGCGCCTCGATTTTGTTGATGCGATACTCTGTGCTCGGTCAAACCAATATATAGTTAAGACATTTGATAAAAAGCTTCAAAAATGCATAGAGAATAAGCAATAAAGGAACCTGTATGCAACGCCTACTCTTTTTTCTCTTGTTTTCATTTTTGTTGCACGCGCAAAGCGCGCTTGAAAAAAGCCGTCAACTGATCGTTGTTACCACCAAAGGGTGGAACAGCAACGAGGGTGTGATGCAGCGTTTTGAAAAGGATGCCAAAGGATGGCACCGGGTAGGCGAAAGATGGCAGATCAGACTCGGGCGTAACGGTCTTGGCTGGGGGATCGGGCTGCACCACACGCCAAAAAACGCACGCTACATCAAACATGAAGGCGATGGACGCTCACCCGCAGGCATTTTTAGCCTCAAGCAAGCCTTCGGGTACCATCCTTTTGCGGTGCGCTACCCCTACCGAGTCTATAAAGAGAGTGATCACTGTGTCGATGATGTACGCTCAACATACTACAACAAGATCGTCGATTCGACCAAGATTGCGCCCGATTATCGCAGTATGGAGCATATGAAGTTTGCCAAAAACTACTACGAGTACGGCATCGCGGTCAATCACAACCACTTCGATGAAGTCGGCGCGATCCCCGGACGCGGTTCGTGCATCTTTATTCATATCAAAAGCGTGCCGACGGCAGGCTGCACTGTCGTTGACGATGCATCAAAAATGCGCACGCTTATCGCATGGCTTGATGCCAACAAACATCCGCTATTGATACAGGCACCGCAAGATACGATTGAAACTTTGCTACACCAAGTCGGACTTACCACAACAGCTCATAAGTAACATAGAAACGAATCAACGTCTTCTGTTTCGGGCGCGGGTAGTGCATATAGGCAAGACGGATCACCTCTAAGGTGTTTCGATCAAGCGCGGTATGACCGATGCGTCGGTCGAGTCGTAGATGGCTAATATCCCCGTTAGGGTGCAAGTAGAAGCTGACAACATTGGTGCCTTGTTGTCTCGTGCGTATGGCTACATCGGGGTAGCCGTGGCGTATCAGGGTGTTTTGTGTGATGCGGTAGATCTCATCCAAGTGCGCGCGAATAAAACGCTTCTGTTCAGGTGTGAAACGTAAAAACCGCTTGCCGTAGAGCTTGCGAATCATCGCATTTGCCGAATGGTGCACCCGTTTGAGGTTGACTTTGTGTGCGACCGAAGCACCCATGAGTGCCGAAGCCAGTGCATCCTTGTAGCGTCGTTTTATTTTTGTGTGGTGTCTCTTTGCTTTGCTCTTTCGGATTTTTTTGGCAAGGTGTGGTTTGCGAGGCTTTATATCTCTTTTGCGTTGCAATGTTTTTCTTTTCTTGAAAGGCTTTTGACTCTTTTGCTTACGTTTTTGGTGAATGGTCGTATGTATGGATTTTGCCGATCGATCTGCTTTTGCAGGCTCGGTTGCGTGGTGTTGTGTCGGCGCCTTTTGGATCGGTTCGGGCGAATTTTGTTTATGTTTTGGTCTGTAAACGGGGCAAGGCGGTGTTGTTGCGGGTGTGGGTACAGAGGGGGTAGAGAGATCGATAAAGTGGGTATAGGAGAGTCGTATCGGCGCGCTTGCGTGCGGCAACTTTTTGGGGCGATCGTGCCAAAAGAGCCACCATAGCAACAGCACAAAGAGCAGATGGATCAGCAGTGAAAAGAGATAACCGCGAACGATAGCGATAATGCACCCCTTAGCGCCTATAGGTTATAATCGCTGCATTATAACATCGAAGGAATAACAATGGGTTACGCAAAGAGTGAAGCTGCCTACGAAGAGGCGTATCGCTATATTCCGGGTGGGGTCGATTCGCCCGTGCGCGCCTTTGGCGCAGTAGAGGGCACTCCGCCTTTTATAGAGCGGGGCGAGGGTGCTTATCTTTATGACATCGACGGCAATCGCTACATAGACTATGTCCAAAGTTGGGGACCGCTCATCTTCGGACACTGCGATCCCGACATCGAAGCGGCGGTCATAGAGACGGCAAAAAAAGGGTTGAGCTTCGGTGCGCCGACCGAGTTGGAGACGGCATTGGCAAAAGAGATCGTATCGCTTTTCGATAGCGTCGATAAAGTGCGTTTCGTCAGTAGCGGTACCGAAGCGGTGATGAGTGCGATCCGACTGGCACGCGGCTTTACCCAAAGAGATGATATCGTCAAATTTGAAGGCTGCTACCACGGACATAGCGATTCGCTCTTGGTGCAAGCGGGAAGCGGTGCAGCTACCTTTGGCAACCCCAGTAGCCCCGGTGTGCCCGCCGACTTGACGAAGCATACGCTCTTGGCGCGCTATAACGATATCGAGAGTGTCAAGCGATGCTTCGATGCCAGTGAAAAGGGCGTCGCGTGTGTCATCATCGAACCGATCGCCGGCAATATGGGTTTGGTGCCCGCCGAAGAGAGTTTTCTCAAGGCGCTGCGTGAACTCTGCGATGAGTATGGTACGGTACTGATCTTCGACGAGGTGATGAGCGGTTTTCGTGCGTCGCTCAAAGGGGCGCAAGGCATCACAAGTGTTAAGCCCGATATGGTTACGCTCGGCAAGGTGATCGGCGCGGGTATGCCTGTCGGCGCCTTCGGTGGACGCAAAGAGATCATGGCAAAGCTCTCACCCGAAGGTCCGGTCTATCAAGCGGGCACACTGAGCGGCAATCCCGTCGCGATGGCAGCAGGACTTGCAAGCCTGCGCAAACTCAAAGCCGATCCGAGTATCTATGTGATGCTCGGCGAAAAGGCTAAACGGCTGATGGAGGGCTTTAAAAAGGCGGCAGAAGCGGTAGAGGTGCCGATGGTAACGGAAGTGCGCGGAAGTATGTTCGGCTTTTTCTTTAGCGATAAAAGCGTCAAAAATTTCGACGATGCCAAAGAAAACGACCAAGCGCTCTTTGCCAAGTTTCACCGCGGTATGCTCGATAGGGGTATCTACCTTGCTTGCTCATCTTTTGAAACAGGCTTTATCTCTACGGCGATCAGCGACGAGATGATCGATGAGACGATCAAAGCGGCGTATGAGACGCTGGGTGAAATTAGAAATTAGACCCCGTTTAATTACAAAAAGGAAGATAGACTGTGAGTAGTAAAGAGCCGAAGCTAAAAAAGATCGTCGATGCAGCGGATGGTCTGAGTCTGGGTATCTCTATCGTTGTTGCGGTACTCATCGGTGTGGCGATCGGTTATGGACTTGAAAAAGCTACGGGGGTGCGGCTGCTTTTTTGGTTGGGGGTTGTGCTTGGCATCGCCGCGGCGATCAACAATATCTACATCGCCTACCGCAAACAAAAAGCTTCGCTTGACGCGCTTGCCAAAGATCCACGCTATAACAAACAGATTCGCGGCGATTATGACGATGACGACGATCTTTGACCGCAAGCTTCTCTACCTCTGGCTTGCGCTACTTCTTTGCGTGACGCTTCTTGCCTATCTCATAAGCGACTACGGTGCGGCACTCAACCTTCTTGTCGCCTACCTCTCCTCATCGGCGGTGCTTGGCGCTAGCCTCTACGCCTACGGTGCGCATATCAAACGGCGACTTGCCCAAGAGGGCGAAGTGGCGCTCGATCTTGAGCGTGATCTCATCGACAAGATAGAGGATCCGCACGGGCTCTACGAAGAGCAAGAACACACTTCGCTCAAAGCACTCAAAAAAGCCTACAAGGCACAAAGGCGCTCAACACGCGAAGCGCTCAAGGAGAGCAGGGCGACGCTGTCACTTCTAAGACTCGGTGCCTATCTCTTAACGGCATTGGGCTTTTTCTATCTACTTAAGCACCACCTGTTAGATCTCAAGGTTTACCTTCCCGCCTTGGGCTTGCCGATCATACTGCTGCTTGTAGTTCTCTTTCGTCGTTTAGGACACTAAAGTAATTGTGCTACAATCTTCTCTATGAAAAGAGTAGTTTTTTCCATCCTATCGACCCTATTGCTATCTATTGGCGCAAGTGCTAAAGCATGCAAAAGCATCGCGCCGCCACCGGCAGAACGTATCGCTATCGTCGATAAGCCGATAGACTTCGGCAAGACGCGCATCGCACTGACAAAAGCCTATATCCGCACCCACTACGGTATCGATACAAAAGAGATTACCATTACACCCAAGATCATCGTCTTGCACTACACGGCGATCCCTACGCTTGAAGCTTCGTTTGCCGCACTCAAACCCGAGAAGCTACGCGGACGCAAAGATATCGCCAAAGCCTCGGCACTCAATGTCTCGGCACATTTTTTGGTCGATCGTGACGGTACGATCTATCGTTTAATGCCAGAAACATGGATGGCGCGCCATGTCATCGGCCTGAACTACTCTGCGATCGGTGTAGAAAATGTCGCTAAAGACGGTGCACACCTGACTAAAGCGCAGATCAAAGCCAATGCCGCTCTGGTGCGCTACCTCAAGTCCAAATATCCGAGCATCCGATATCTGATCGGACATCACGAGTATCGACGCATGGAGAAAACGCCGCTTTGGCTTGAGAGAGACAAGGGGTATCGCACTGTAAAGTACGATCCCGGTGAGCGTTTTATGCGTGCAGTGCGTAAACGCGTTGCCGATCTACACCTACGTCAAGCACCGTAGAAAAATCCCATTTTCTCATACGCTATTCTTCATTTAATTCCAGTTTTATTTTATAGGTTTGTGCTTTGATTTTGTCAGTTATTAAAATAGCCTGTTTTAGACTCTCTTGAATTGAGCCTGCTATGATAATACCCTTAATATTTTTATTGGGAAATCTTTCCTGTAGCAATCCGATATACATAGAGATTTGTCCAAAAACCCTATAATCTGCTTCGCCGGATTTTAGTTCAATTGCCAATAAATCTTTTGTTTCAATATGTTCTAATAGTACATCAATTCTACGATTATTTATCGTATATTCTATACCTTCAGAATTTTTACCAAAAATTTTGTATTTAGGAATTTGTAAGCATAGTGAAGTCTGCAAATCTTTTTCATATGAAAAATTTTGATTTAGCAAAGCTTCAGTATTATTTGTATCTTGATTATGTTCAATTTTTAAATTTGTTATGTTTTGTGTAAAAAATTCTACATATTTTTTTATTGCTGCTCTATATAAACTATTATGTCTATAACCAAATTCGGAAAATCTACCATTTTGTTCATAATCTTTTTTTT
>JALWQQ010000099.1:4688-6375 GCA_027083075.1 Campylobacteraceae bacterium | reverse complement strand
GTCGATTGGCAATATGTCGATAAGGTGCGTTATCTACAAGCAATGGAGCGCTCTCCTGTGAACGATCTTGAGCTAAGAGTGTTACTAAAAGCGCATTTGTCCGACGATATCGACAACAGAGATGTCATCTTCAAAGGGATCGTTCAGTCCTATCTTTACGAAAGCTAATAGCTCAAACTGATCGCATCGATCTCTTCCCAACTCAGACTCCTTTTCATCCGCTCTTTGTGTGCCAGTATGTGTGCGATATAGCGTGCAAAGAGATCGGTTTCGATATTGACTTTGTCGCCGACGCCGTAACTGCCAAACAGTGTCTCTTGCATCGTCTGAGGGATAATGGTGAGTCGAAAACCGCCCTCATAGACCTCGTTGACCGTCAGCGAAACACCATCGATCGCGATGGAGCCTTTGGGGACGATATAGGCAAGGGTTTTAGCAGGCACCGAGATGTAAAACTCATAGGCATTTTCACCCTTGACGATACGCTCGATTGTACCGATCGTGTCAATGTGTCCTTGCACGATATGCCCCTCGAAACGATCGCTCAGTTGCATCGCCGGTTCGATGTGTACCGTGCCTTGAAACTTCTCGGGCGGTACGATGCGCCGTGTCTCGTCGGCAACCTCGACACTAAAGCCGTCGTTGTGGAGCGCAACGACCGTGAGACAAACACCGTTGATCGCGATCGAATCGCCGATCTTGGGACGAAAGTCGCTTTTAAGGCGTAAGTGATGATTGAGATAAGAGTGCACCTCGGCGGTTTCGCGAATAAGACCGGTGAACATCAGCAACCTCCTTGAGGTTGAGTGATGAGTGATGGGTGATGAGTGATGAGTTGCAGTATATTTTTTTGAAAAAAGCTTTTATATCTCATAGAGATAGCCCCTTATAAAATTTGGCTATAATTCACTATATTATAACTAAAATTGCCGTGAGGCAATAGAGAGAAAAGCACGATGATAGCAAAACAATCGATGCAAAAAGAGCGTATTCTTGAAGAATTGAGAGCACTAAAACCGATCTTAAGAGAACGCTTTGGGATCGAGTCGTTTGCGTTATTTGGTAGTGTAGCCAAAGCAGAAGCGACGCAAGAGAGCGATATCGACATCGCTATACTCGAGATGAAGCCCAAAAGCGGTTTTGATCTTATTCGGGCAAAACATTTTATAGAGAATCGTTTGAACACAAAGGTGGATATCGGTACCTTTTCTTCAATGAAGCGTTTTATAAGAAACAAAATTGAAAATGAGCTAGTCTATGTCTAAAGGAGGCGGATCGCAGCGATATTCGGAGCTTTTTCTCTTTGATATTTTCGTTGCCATTAAAAAGATTGATTATATTGTCAAGACACATAAGGATGCCGAGTCGCTACTGTATGATTTTAGATCATGGGATAGTGTGATTAGAGAATTTGAGATCATCGGCGAGGCGACTAACTTACTTTTAAAGAAAGGTGTGTTATCTGACGAGCATCGCGTGATAGTCGATTTTAGAAATCGTATCATTCATCACTATTTTGGCATCGATCCTGAAATCGTATGGCTAATAGCCACGGTTGATTTGAAGCACTTTGAGAGAGAGGTTCGTACGCTTATTGCATCGATAGATTCTGAGCTTAGGAACGAGCTTATCGAGGCGACGATGAGCGATTGTCGTTATTTGGATTTTGTGGTTGATGCTTTGAAGG
>JALWQQ010000099.1:0-4678 GCA_027083075.1 Campylobacteraceae bacterium | reverse complement strand
GAACTCAAGTGACAAGAGGAAATGTTTATGCACTATGATGTGATCGTGATCGGCGGCGGGCATGCGGGTATCGAAGCCTCGCTTGCCGCGGCGCGTATGGGTGCCAAGACCTTGATGGTGACGATCTTGGTCGAGCAGATCGGCGCCAGCTCGTGCAACCCGGCCGTCGGCGGGCTTGCCAAGGGGCATCTGGTCAAAGAGGTCGATGCACTTGGCGGCGAGATGGGGTTAGCAACCGATGCGACGGGCTTGCAGTTTCGCACCCTCAATGCTTCCAAGGGACCTGCCGTACGCGGCACGCGCGCGCAGATCGATATGGACAAGTATCGCCTCTATATGCGTGATGTGGTGCTCAATACCCCCAATCTGGAGGTAAAACAAGAGATCGTCGAAGCGTTGGTGATCGAAGAGGGTGAAGCCAAAGGAGTCGTCACGCAACTTGGCAATCGCTATGAAGCCAAAAAGATCATCGTCGCTTCGGGCACCTTTTTGAATGGACTGATCCATATCGGCGAGCATCGTCAGCAAGCCGGACGCCAAGGGGAGTTTGCTTCGGTCAAGCTAGCAGAGTATCTGCGAAGTCTCGGGCTGCGTATCGGTAGGCTCAAGACGGGCACTTGCGCGCGCATTGACGCCAAGAGTGTCGATACCTCGGTGATGGAGCTGCAGCACGGAGACGAGCCGCCGCCACCCTTTTCGTTTCGCACCGATCGCAGGTCGTTCAAGCCCAAGCAGATGCCCTGCTATGTCACCTATACCAACCCGACGACGCACCATATCATCGAAAGCAACTTCGATCGCGCGCCGCTCTTTAGCGGACAGATCGAGGGGGTTGGACCGCGCTACTGCCCCAGCATCGAAGATAAGGTCTATCGCTTCAAAGAGCGCGAACGCCATCAGATCTTTGTCGAACCCCAAACGGCGGAGGAGACGGAGTACTATATCAACGGCATGAGCACTTCGCTACCGGTCGATGTGCAGCTGCGTATGGTGCGATCGGTCAAGGGGATGGAGAACGCACGCATCGTGCGTTACGGCTATGCGATCGAGTATGACTACATCGATCCGACCGAATTGCGCCATACCCTCGAGGTCAAAAAGGTGCCCAATCTCTATATGGCAGGGCAAGTCAACGGTACGACGGGCTACGAAGAGGCGGCGGCGCAGGGTTTTGTGGCGGGAGTCAATGCGGTGCTATCGATTCGCGGCGAAGCGCCTTTGATCATTGGGCGTGATGAGGGGTATATCGGTGTGCTCATCGACGATCTGGTCACCAAAGGCACCAAAGAGCCCTACCGCATGTTTACCTCGCGCGCCGAATATCGCCTACTCTTGCGTGAAGACAATGCAGACAGAAGATTGCTGCACCATGCCAAACGCATTGGCATCTTGGATGGGGATTACATCGCACGTGTTGAGCGTAAGCAAGCACAGATCGATGAGGCGCTACGCTATCTCAAAGAGAACTTCGCTACGCCGAATAAAGCGTTTTTGCAACAGCTTGAGGCATTGGGACTACAAAAGATCAACGACAAAACGGCGTGGATCGATGTGATCGCACGCGGCGAGATCGACAAAGCAAAGCTACTGACGCTTCTGCCCGACTTTACGCGCTATAGCGATGAGGTGATCGAACAGGTCTTGATCGAAGCGAAATACTATCGCTACATCGAAAAGCAAGCGGCGCAGATCGCACAGATGAAGGAGATGCTCAAAGTTAAGATCCCCGAAGATTTTGACTTTGCAAGCGTGCAAGGGCTCAGTAACGAAGTGGTCGAAAAGCTTCAAAATGCCAACCCGCCCACGCTCTTTGCCGCATCGCAGATTTCGGGTATTACGCCCGCGGCGATCGAGATACTGCATGTCTATATCAAAATGCGCCAAAAAGGAAAAATCTGATGCTCTACTACTATGCGCACACGGGACACAAGTATGGACTCGATCGCGCCAAGCGCGCTGCAGCGGTGATCGATGCACTTGCGAAAGAGGGCATCGCGTGCCAACTACTGCTCAATGATTTTCGTGCCGGCGTAGCGCTCAAAGAGCACGGCATCCAAGAGCATGTGACGATCGAGACGATTCTCGATATCGATGCCGTCGCCGAGCGAGGCGATCGTGTGATCATCGATAGCGATGAAGACGATAAAGGTAAACTGGAGCTCTATGTCGAGGAGTTTGAACAGGTATGGCGTTTTGCCAAGAGTCCCGATGACAAATCTCGTTACGGTGAAACGGTATGGCATTGCGATGCCTATGAGGGACAACAAAGCAGCATCGTCGTGCATCCGCGCTATCTCAAAGCGCCGCAAAACAAGGAAGATCGCCTGCTCTTTTTCCTCGGCGATAGCGATCATGAGAAGATGATCTTAAATCATAGCGACTTTTTCGATGCCTTTAAAGAGAAGATGGAGCTACTGCTTGGTCACTACTTTTTTGTCAAATATGAAGAGGAGCTTGCCAAACATTTTAAAGCACTGCATGAGCCCGAGGAGTATATTGACCTGATCTCTACCGCTTCGACGGTGGTGACCGCCTCGGCACAGACGGCGATGGAGGCACTCGCTGCCGGTGCGCGCACGATCTTTATCGAGACCAAAAAACCGCGTCTCTATCCGTCCGACACTTTACGAGGTTACGGTGTAGAACTTTTGGAGGATTTTGATGGGGTGCGTTTAGCGCAACTGCTACAACATACTACCCCAAGACAAGGGAAAAAGCCATCTGTCTTTGACGCCAAAGAAGTGACGAAAAAATTATAATATATAAGCGTTAATTATTATATTAATAACATAAAAACATTTTACAAAGGGTAACATATCGGCATTGTTGTAAAAAATTTATCGTTTTTAATGCTTTGCATCGCTATGATTTAACACCTTTGTGTCTATAATAAAAGATAATAATTCTCTACTCCCCGAAGAAAGGAGTCTTTATGGCTGAGGAGAAAAACGGTCGTCGTGACTTTTTCGGCGCGATGCTCGGAACATGGGCGGCTATCGGAGGACTCGGTGCGCTCTATGCGGCAAAGCGAACGTGGGATCCGCTGCCGAGTGTCAAGGCGGCAGGCTTTACCACGATCGATTTAAGCGATTGCGGCGAGGATGAGTTGCGCACCGAGATGTGGCGCGGCAAGCCCGTCTTTGTCATGAAGGTGGGCAAAAACAACCCCTCTTACGACGATAAGCGATTGATCCGCATCGGGGAGGAGCGTTTCTTTATTGCAGTGGGGCTCTGTACCCACTTGGGGTGCATTCCTACCTATTTCCCCGATAAGAAGAAGTTTGTCTGTCCTTGCCATGGCGGACAGTTCGATGCGGCGGGTCGTGTACTCAAGGCGCCACCGCCGAAACCACTGGAGATTCCCCCGTTTAAGATCGACGGAAGTAAGCTCGTGCTTGGCGAAGAGGGGGAAGAGTACAAGAAGATGAAAGCCGAAAAACTGGTCTAAGGGGGAGTAGATGGCACATTTTGATCCGAACGCCAAGCCGTTTTCAAAAAAATGGCTCAACGATCGACTGGCGATAGAGACTCTGGAGCGCGTACTCTCTACGGAGTATTGGATCCCCAAAAATATCAACTTTTTGTGGGCGATGGGGATGATCTTGGCAGCCACCTTCGGACTGTTGCTTATCTCGGGCATTTTTCTGTTGATGTACTATCAGCCCGATACCGCCAAAGCCTTCGATAGTGTAAATAAAACAATCATGGGAGAAGTGGGCTTCGGTTGGCTCTGGCGGCACATTCACGGGGTGGCGGCATCGGTGGTCTTTTTGATCATCTATATCCATATGTTTACAGGGATCTACTACGGCTCTTATAAAAAAGGGCGCGAGATGATCTGGATCTCGGGGATGCTACTCTTTGTCACCTTCTCTGCCGAAGCCTTTGCAGGCTATGTACTGCCGTGGGGGCAGATGAGTTACTGGGCGGGGATGGTCATCACCAACCTCTTTGAGGGCTTCTCTTCCGACTTTTTGGGTGGTTTGTTGCACTTCCCCGGTTTGGTTGAGTGGATACGCGGCGATTATGTCCCTTCTCAAGCCTTTATCGGTCGCTTCTTTATGCTGCATGTTTTGCTTTTGCCTTTGGCGATCATCGGTTTGATCGTGTTGCATTTTGGTGCCTTACGCATCCCGCATGTCAACAACCAAGAGGGCGAAGAGATCGACTTTGAAGCCGAAGCTGCAAAGTGGAAAGCGGGTGAGCGCAAAGCTTCCAAGGTGATCCCTTTTAAGCCGGTCTTTTTGAGCAAAGATACCTTTGTGCTCGGTATCTACTTTGTCTTCTTTTTCTATCTGGTCTTTTACCACTTCGAGTTTGCGATGGATCCGGTCAACTTCGATCCGGCCGATCCACTCAAGACACCGCCACATATCTACCCCGAGTGGTACTTCTTGTGGAGCTATGAGATCTTGCGTGCCTTTTCGAAAAACCCCGGTTTGGTTTGGTTCGGTTTTGCGCAGGTGATCTTCTTCCTCTTGCCCTTCTTGGATCGCAGTCCCAATGTGGCGCCTGCAAATAGACGAGGACTCTTTGGTGTCTGGTTCTGGATACTCTTGGTTGATATGGTTGTCTTGACGGTGTTGGGTAAACTGCCGCCGGTAGGTATCTATACCGTTCTAGGGAAAGTCGCGGCATACCTCTTCATCGCCCTATGGTTTGCACTGCCCTTTATCAC
>JALWQQ010000098.1 GCA_027083075.1 Campylobacteraceae bacterium | reverse complement strand
TCTCGTGACCGTACTCGCTCATGATCGACTCGGGATGAAACTGCACACCGAAGATCGGCTTACCCTTCACCTCCAAAGACATGATCTCATGATCGTCCTTGCTGTAAGAGGTGGGAATGATTGTATCAGGAAGCGTCGATGGGTCGACCACAAGCGAATGGTAGCGCGTCGCACGAAACTCGGCAGGAAGTGCCTTGAAGATCGGTGTAGCCTCCGATACCTCCACTTGTGAGGTCTTGCCGTGCATCATCCGCTTGGCGCGCACCACCTTGCCACCGAATGCCTGTGCGATACTCTGATGCCCCAAACAGATACCCAACATCGGCTTGGTATCGGCAAAGGTTCTGATCACCTCAAGCGTCACTCCCGCCTCGTCCGGTGTCGAAGGACCGGGTGAGAGGATGATCTTCTCGGGATCAAGCTCGGCGATCTGCGCTACGTTCATCTCGTCATTGCGGATCACCTTAAGATCGGCACCAAGTTCCATACAGTACTGCACGATATTGTAGGTGAAGCTGTCGTAGTTATCGATCATCAAAACCATAGAGATTCCTTGCTATAAAACAACGTTATTATATCTAAACTTTCAAATCGACCGACCAAAAAAAATCGATCCACCCCTCGGGCTCTTTCACATACCATGTCGGCACAAAAGAGGCGCTCTGCTTATAAAAAAGCGCGGCACTCTCAAAGCCAATGTCTGCAAAGCGCGCCTGTAGCGTTGAGAGCACCTCTTTCATCGTATCGCCGCTATCGACGATGTCGTCAACCACAAGCACGGAACGATATGTGCTAAGATCGGGCAGATTGTATAAGCGTACCGCGTCGCGTTTTCGGGTATCGTCATAGGCAAGTGCATTAAGACAAAAAACAGCTCTTAGGTTATAATACTCTCCCAACATTTGCGCAATAAGCATCCCCCCTCTGGCAATGCCGACAATCGCATCAAAGGGTTTGTCGATCTTTGAGGTTAGCGCCTTAAGGTCGGCACGAAACGTCTCGTAGGGGTAGTAGATCCTATGCATAATACTTTAACTCGTTATAAAGACTGTCGCGCTCTACAGGAACAAAGCCCGCATCTTTGATGAGTGATACGAAACTTTGTAGCGGCATGCCGTTGGCGCTTTGCGCCCCTGCGGCGGACTGGATAGATTCGCGCTCGATCGTACCGTCAAGATCATCTGCGCCAAACTCTTGGGCGATCAGCGCAAGGTTGATCGTCGCGGTCACCCAATACGCCTTGATATGCGGAATATTGTCAAGCAAGATGCGTGCGATGGCATAGGTTTTGAGGACCTCTTGCCCTGTCGGAAAAGCCTTGATACGCAAAAAGTTGTTGTCGCGCTGATAGACAAGCGGTATAAAGGCATTTAAGCCGCCCGTTTCATCTTGCAAATCGCGCAATCTAAGCATATGATCGATGCGGTGCGCCCTACTCTCCACATGCCCGAAGAGCATCGTAGCGTTGGACATCCTGCCTCGCTCGTGCCATTTGCGATGGATCGCAAGCCACTGATCGGAAGTGACTTTGCCTTTACAC
>JALWQQ010000097.1 GCA_027083075.1 Campylobacteraceae bacterium | reverse complement strand
CCTTTCATCTCGAGGCGTAGACGCTCGAAACCCTCGAAGCGTGCCGCCTCACGCATCAAGAGACGCCGTTGCATCGCATCGGCAAAGATACCGCTATCGCCGATCACAGCACGCTGCTCAAACTCTCCGATCGTCATCAGTTCGGGCGCAAAGCCTTCTTGTGTACGCAAGATCTCTTGACGATGACGGATCGCACGACCGGTAGGGTAGACTTCCAAACGTTTCATTGCTTAGAGTATAGCGAAAGAAGATGGAGGATAAGAAAAGTGTGTCAGATTGTCATACGGCGGGACCTCCGCCGAAGATTATGCGTTGGCGTAGAGCGCCTTCTCCTTGGCTATGAGCACATCTCCTAAGAAGAAATACGCCTCTTTCCATGCCTCAAGCACCTCATCGGTCGCCGCATCACCCAGAACATCCTTGATCGCCTGCAAAAGCGACACACCGACCATCGGATAGTGCTCCTCTTTAACACCGGTTGCTACGTGTCTTTGCGCCATCGCATTGACTGCACCCTCCAGTGCCGCCAAGTTGTCGATATTTTCCGCATACGCCAAGATCGCCGCCGCCAATTTTTTATGTTGGTTTTCGGGCGCATCGCTAAAGAGCGCTTTCGTCTCGGGGTAGTCGTTGAACAAAATCTCATACATGCGTGTCGTGATCGCCTCCCCGTGTTCGGCAATGACCGGCGCGGTCGCTTTGCAAATCTCAATCGTTTGCGAAGATAGAGTTCCCATCGATTCTCCCTTTTGTTTTGTTGTCCATACCTATACGAAATATGGAATGGATATGATAGTGGGCGATAGATTATCCCAAGCTTAAAAAAAATTAAAGCCGCGCCTAATGGAAAAGTGATTAGAATTCTCCGTTATAGGTGGGAATCTACTATCGGGGGAGTGAAAGCGATGTTGAAAAATCTTTTTCTTACAAAAAATCAAAAACTGGTGCGCAAATGGGAAGGCGAACATGAGCAGATAGTCGTCTTAGCACACAAAGTGATCGGCGAATATACGAAAAACAATCACAAAAAAGCCAAAAAGCATCTTAAAGAGCTCAACAGTGTCGCCGTCGATCATCTCATGAACGAAGATATCACCTTCTACAAGATGCTGCGCGACCAAAAGCGACTTACGCCGATGGCGGAAACACAAATCAAAGAGTTTGTCAAAAGCTTCAAGGGAACCAAAACGGCACTGATGAACTTTTTGGCAACCTATACCAAAGAAGAGATGCCGTTAGACGAAACCTTTTTCAATACATTTAACGAAATCGTCGAGATACTCGGTCAAAGAATAGAGTACGAAGAGAAAAACCTCTACAGTCTGCTCTACCGAAGGCGATAGCTACTCTTGAGGCTTCAGATAGGCAGGCTCTTTGTAGTAGCCGATATGCGTATCATCCACTTTAACGCGTAGCTGTAGCTCATAACGCCCGGGCTTTTCGATCTTCACATCTTTGATCACATAGTATCCGTTCTCAAACGGCACCTTATCGAAGCGTTGATCATCTTGACGTGTATGAGGACGCGTAAGCAAAAAGCTCACCTCTGCGCCGTTTAGTGCATTGCCCCGCGTATCGGTGATACGAAAGCGAAACTCATTCGCGCCTTTGTGCAGTAGCACTGAAGGCGGACGGGTGACTTTAGAGTGGATATCGGTGTTGATCACCTCGCGTTGCTTTTCCACCAATGCGATGCGGTAGCGCTTGTCAAACGCCGCTCTCTTTTGCATAATGGCGTTGTAGTTAATGTCGGTATCTTGATACTCCATCATAAAGTCGTTGCTCTTTTGTACCGGCAATGCGGCAGCGTGTTTGACCGTCCAGTAACCGAGCGTAATGCCGATAAAGATAAAGCCGACGATCATATGCGGCCAGTAGGTCTTCTCTTTGTTTTTGCTCATCGTCTCCACTTTCGTATAGTCGGTTTGATGACAAAATACCATAAAACAACCAAAGAGCCGCTATAGATCAAGAGTCGCAAAACCCACAAAAACGGTCCCGTATCGTCAGGGATCGTTTTGCTCAATTTCACACCCTTGTGTGCCGCGATATTGTCCGCCAAGACCGAGTAGCCCTGCACCACGCCGATCGCCACCTTATCTTCAAGTGTATTGCTGTCTTTAAAAGAGACGATCCCCACTGCGGCATCGCGTACTTCGTCATGATCGTACATCGCCTTGATCTTTGGTGACGAAGGCACAAGACCGAAGCGCCCGCGCGCACTGATGCCCTTTTTGATCGTCGCAAAAGGCGCAAAGATCAACACCACATAGGGCTTAGTCAGCCTCTTCCCGTAACGCGTTTGTGTATAGCGCACAAGATCAAAACCTTCGGGAAAGTGTTCATTGGTTGCAATCACATAGGCAAAGACCCCGGTCTTTTGCAAAAGCTCTTCGCCTATATCATCGACGACTTGACTCGCCTTGGGATTGAGCAGATCGTTGCGCAAAAAAAAGCTCTGCGCGCTCACAAACGCACCGAAGCAGAGCAACGTCGCAAGAGTCAAAAAAAGCGATCGCACCTTAACCGACCCAAGCCAATTTACCGCTTACGGCAAGATAGGTACCGATGATCATTGCCATGAACATCATCCCGTAGAGTACTTTATCGATATACTTTAACATGCTTTACTCCTTATTTCTTTTCGGGTGCTGGGAAGGCGTAATCTTCATTATGCACCGAAATCACCTGAATCGACTTGCCGTCTCTAAGGTATTTGGTACTATAAGGGTGTTTTGCCGCATCGCGCTGTGACAAGAGCGCATAGGTCATCAGTACCGCCCAGATAAAGATCAATCCGACAACCGAGATCAAGATCCCGAAAATGCCGTGAAGACCGAAAAGAGTTCTTTTTGTATTTACCGCCATTGTTTCCTCCTTCTCTTACTCTTCAAAAGACTGCAGGTAGCGTGCCAATGCTTTCTCTTGTACCGGCACAAAGCGACCCTTAAAGGCAGGCATCTGACCGATGATCCCTTTCTTGCCGTGCTCAAGCACATGCTTCATCAATGTCTCGTCATAAGTCGTCAAGTTGGGTGCCATACCGTTGTTACCCTTACCGTCCGCACCGTGACAAGAGGCACAAACGGCAAACTCTGCCGGCGGCGTACCTTTGGCGCCGCTTGCGATCCACTCGGCGATCTTCTCTGCAGCCTCGCCGCTTGCCATGCCCGGGGGCATCGCACCCATCGGATAACCGAGTTGATTTTGACCGTTTTTGATCACATCCAAGATCTGCGCTTTTGCCATGCGCTTGGTCAAGTCTTGTGCTTGTCCGTCGTTTCCATCACGTGTAATGCCGTGACAAGGCGCACACTGTACCAAGTAGATTGACCTTCCCATATCGAGCAACTGCTCGTCACTTGCATTGGCAAAGGTTTTGGCAAACTTTTTATTGTACTCTTGTACCTCTTTGTTGTACTCACCCACTTGAGAGTATGCCGTAACGGGGTAGCCGAGCAGACCGTACCAGAGCGACCAGACAAAGACACCGACGAAGGTATACGCCCACCCTGCAGGCAGTTCGTTTTTATACTCGCCGATACCGTCCCAGTTCTCCTCGGCAAGCTCACCCGTAGAGGTATCGGTTTTCATCTGGGAGATGTATTTTGTCGCTACTCCAGCCGTCAAGAATGCGACCGCCGCCGCACCAACCATGGTAATAAGGTTTACCGGATCACTAAGATCCACATGCATATATTTGACCACTGCAATGGTCGCCACCATCAGCAAGGCGGCAAATCCGATTACTTTCGCCATCAATCCGTTCATTTCTCATCCTTGTAACGTTCTGATGCGGGCTTATCTTCGATCACGGGAGAGTCGATCTCGTCATCGAGTGCCAACTTCCCGTACTTTTCATAATCCCGCTTGCCCGACTTTTCACTTCGGTACAGGTAGAGGATATACCCGTACAACATCACGACCAAGATACCCGAGGTGACCACATACGCGATGATGCGCCACTCTTCTCTCATCGCAATACCTACTTCAATCTATTGAGATAAGCGATTAGCGCCACGATCTCGGGCACTTTACCGCTGTCGATCATCTTGAGTACCTCTTCTTTACTTACGCCTTCGGTACCCTTCATCTCTTCGGCGACCTTACGTGCCTGCGCAAGGACAGTGGGTTTGTACTTCTCCCACGCCTCTTTACCCTTGCGGATACCGGGACCGTAGGGGGTATGGAAGGCGTTTTTTACCGTAACCGCTTCGGCATATGCCGTTTCGATATCGGCCGCGTTTTTCCACATATGGCGATAAGCAGGCATAATGGATCCCGGAACGACTGCCGGCGGATTCCACATGTGCGCCTCGTGCCATACCGTGGTTCTATAGCGACCTACGCGGTGTAAGTCGGGACCCGTACGCTTAGAGCCCCACAAGAAAGGACGATCGTAGGCATACTCTCCGGAGACGGAAAAGTCGCCGTAGCGATCGGTTTCGCTCTTGAAAGGACGGATCAACTGTGAATGACAAGCAATACAGTTGTCTTTTTTATAGACCTCTTTACCTGCTAACTCCAACACCGTGTAGGGCTTAAGCCCCTCGACGGGACGTGCCGCTTTTGCAAAGTCGGGCACGATCTCGATCAAGCCCGCTACGGCGATGACCAACGAGATCCACGCCGCCATAAAGAAAGGATTGCGTTCTATCCATCGAAAAAACATTCTCAACCTCCTTTAAGCCGCGATGGGCGTTCTAAATTGCGGCTCTTCTTCGATCTCACGACCTGCCGTCACTGTTTTGTAGATGTTATACATAAACATCATGAAGCCTGCCAGATACATGATCGCCGCGATCGTACGGATCACATAGTAGGGATGCAAGGCGTTCACGGTGTCGATGAAGCTATACATCAAGTTGCCGTACTCATCGACCGCGCGCCACATCATCCCTTGTGTAATGCCCGCGATCCACATAGAGGTAAAGTAGAGCACTACCGCAGTGGTTTGCAACCAGAACTGTGTTTCGATCAACTTCTTAGAGTAGATCTCGCGCTTAAACATACGCGGTGTCATATGGTAGATCGCCGACATGATCATAAAGACGACCCAACCGAGTACACCGTCGTGTACGTGACCGATGATCCAGTCGGTAAAGTGCGCGATCGCATTGACCGAGCGTACCGCTTGGATCGGTCCTTCGATCGTAGAGAGCATGTAGAAGGTCGATGCCAAGATCATGAACTTGATCAGCGGATTTTCGGTTAGCTGCTGCCACTCACCCTTCATCGTTAGTAGCATATTGATCGCCGACCCCCAAGAGGGCAAGATCAAGAGCACGGAGAAGACCGAGCCCATCGTCTGCATCCAGTCGGGAACGGTGGACCACATCAAGTGGTGAGAACCCGCCCAAAGGTAGACGAAAAGCAGTCCCCAGAAAGAGAGCAAAGAGAGCTTGTACGAATAGACCGGCTGACCGGACTCTTTGGGCAAGAAGTAGTAGATCATGCCGACGATCGGCACGGTAAAGCCGAATGCCACCGCATTATGACCGTACCACCACTGTACCAACGCATCGTTGGTACCGCTGTACATAGAGACGGAGTGGAAGAAACTTCCGAGACCGCCTGATGTAAAGTAGGTCGGCAACGCCATATTGTTAAAGAGATAGAGCATCGAAATGCCCAAGAAGCACGCCAGATAGTACCATACGGAGATATAGAGCGCCTTCTCGCGGCGAATGCCGATAAGCCCCATGATGTTTAGTCCCCAAAGTACCCAAATGATGACTACGACGATGTCGAAGGGCCATTCGAACTGGGCATACTCTTTAGACTCGGTAATACCCATCAGCAAAGAGACTACTGCCAGCAACGCACCGACAAAATAGAGCCAAAACTGGATATTGCCTACGGTCATCAAAAATTTCGACTCCTTCAGCGAGACCTTCAAGACGCGCTGTCCTATATAGAACCATGTTGCAAAGATACCGCTGACGGTAAAGCCGAAGATCACGATATTGGTGTGTAGCGGTCTTAGGCGCGAAAAGGTACCGTACTCACCAAGTAGATAGTTAAGGCTCGGAAACGCGAGTTGCGCTGCGAGCAAGGTTCCGATCAACATACCCAAAAAGCCGAAAAGTATCGTTAGAAAGGTAAACTTTTTGGCTAATGAGTAGTCATACTCCAATGCTGCATTCGATTGCATGCATACCCCCTTTGAGATAGTTGAATTCGGTTGTATAAAACAACACTCATTAATAATTATAATAGTTTTTTGTGATAATTAGGATAAATAATAGGAACTTATCACGATTTTGCCACCAATCGTAACAATAATTAGAAAAAATAATAACTAATATAATAATGGGATATTTTTAGTCTAAATTTTTGTATCAATTATATTGATTATAAGAAGAGCGAATAACTCTTATTTCTCTTTGCGTCGCATCGCCTCGACAAGATCGCTATGTTCGCGCTCGGCATCCGCGATCGCCTCGCGCAAGCCTTGTGCTAACGCTTCACTGCGCTTGCCCTCCTTTACTAAAG
>JALWQQ010000096.1 GCA_027083075.1 Campylobacteraceae bacterium | reverse complement strand
GGCAAATCTCGGACCCGGTTTCGATACCTTAGGGTTGGCACTCAACCTACGAAACGAAATCACCTTTAAGCCCGCCAAGTTTTTATCGGTTTCGACCAAGGGCGAAGGCGCAGAAAACCCCCGCATCAAAAAAAACACCCTCTTTTTGTCAATCTTTCATGAGCAGTTCAAGCGTTTGACAGGGGAGGAGCGCGCTTTTCGCTTCGAGTTTCGCAACCGCATTCCCATCTCTCGCGGTCTCGGTAGCTCTTCGGCGGTGATCGTCGCCGCCATCGCCGCCGCATTTACCGCTGCGGGGATGCGCTACAACAAGCGAGAGATACTGAATCTTGCTCTGCGTTACGAGCCTCACCCCGACAATATCACGCCCGCGGTGATGGGTGGATTTAATGTCGCATGCATCGAAAACGATCGTGTCTTTAGCAAAAAGCATCGCCTTCCCGATTATCTGCGCGCGGTTGTTGTCGTGCCCGATCGCACCATCTCTACGGCTCGTTCCAGAACGGCACTGCCGAAGAGCTATCGCAAAGAGGAGGTGGTCTATTCGCTCTCGAGAGCCGCCTATATGACGGGACTCTTTATGACCGAGTCATGGGATCAGCTGCGCATCGCCTCGAAAGACAAACTGCATCAAGCGCGCCGCATGAAGCTGATGCCGGAGCTTTTCGAGGTGCAAAAGAGCGCACTGGCTAACGGGGCATTGATGAGTACGCTGTCGGGTTCGGGATCGACCTTTTTTAATCTTGCCTATCAAGAGGATGCACCCAAGATCGCCGAAGTACTCAAAGAGCGCTTTCCTCAGTTTCGGGTGATGGAGCTGGGGTTGGACAACTACGGTGTGATAACCAAGAGTTAATTGGGTATAATGCAGTTGAAAAAACACGTGCCGATACGTATGTGCGTCGCTTGCCGCAAACGATTTCCGCAACATAGCCTACTACGTCTCAAAGAAACGAAGCAGAGAACTATCGCCCCTTACGACGGTGTCGGGCGAAGCCTCTACCTCTGCGAGGCGTGTGCAAAGACGCCCAAAAAGCGTCGGATCTTAACAAAGCGCTACCGTTGCGACGAAGAGTGTTTGAGCAAGCTATTAAAGGAGTTTTTCTAAGTATGGATAAAGTAAGAATCCAAGAGGTTGCCGACGAGGCGGGACTTGCCAATAGTATCTTGATAGAGAAGGCAAATGAGCTCGGCTTTAAGGTAACGTCCCACAGCAGTGCCGTAACGGTCGAAGAGGCCGGTATCTTGATGGAGTATGTCCTTAACGGTACGCTACCGCCGGGCTTTAAAAAACCGGAACCCAAAAAGAAGCGTGTCAAAAAAGAGACACCGAAAGAGATGCCTAAAACCGAGGCGCGGCACGAGGAGGCAATGGAGCCATCCGAAGTCGTAGCCGAAGAGAAGGGCATGGAGTCGACGAAAGAGACGGAGAGATCCGAGGAGGATCGCGCGCAGGAGGCAACCGAAAAAGAGGCGCCCTCGCAAGAGGAGACACCCAAGGCGCCCAAGAAGCGCAAGGGCATCTCTGTCGTAAGCAAAAAGAGCGAGACGCAGGCGGAGGCGCCGACGGAAACCGAAACTACTGCACCCAAGCGTACGCTTTCGCGCAGCAGCATTAAGATCGTCAAAAAGGCAAAGCCTGCGCCAAGTAAGCAGAAGAATATCTCTCTCGATCAAGCCGCGACACCAAGTACGAAAAAGAAGGCGAAAAAGGGACCTGCACAAGCAAAAGAGAGCGGCAAAAAGCTTGATATCTTCAACCATGTCTCTTTGGAAGGAGATGTGGACTTGGGCTTTGGCGAAGAGGAGGTTGTGCTTCTCGATTTTTCCGATAAAAACATCTACGAAGAGATGATGCGCCAAGAGCAAAAGCGCAGAGAAGAGATGAAGAAGCGTGAAGGGGCGATGACGGGCGTCGTGGGCGGACAGCGACGCCCCAAGCCGCAGGGCAGACGCTCTCTCAAGCGCGGCGGTAAGCGCAAAAAGTACGATAGAAAAGAGAGCAATCAGGAGATCAAACAGGTGGAGATTCCCGAAAATGTAAGGGTGTACGAGTTTGCCGAGGCGATCGGCAAGACGGCGGGCGATGTGATCAAAGTGCTTTTCGGTCTCGGCATGATGGTAACCAAAAACGACTTTTTGAGTAAGGACGAGATCGAGATCCTTGCCGACGAGTTCGAGGTGGAGGTCTCTACGATCAATCCGCTTGATGAACTCGATTATGTGGCGGTTTACGATGCCGAGGAGGAGGACTATCTCGAAGAGCGCCCGCCGATCATTACGATCATGGGGCATGTCGATCACGGCAAAACCTCGTTGCTTGATCGCATCAGGGCTACAAAAGTAGCGGCAAAAGAGGCGGGCGGTATTACGCAGCATGTCGGCGCCTATCAGGTAGAAAAAAACGGCAAGAAGATCACCTTTATCGACACGCCGGGGCACGAAGCCTTTACCTCGATGCGTTCGCGCGGCGCGCAAGCAACCGATATCGCCATTATCGTCGTTGCGGCGGACGACGGCGTGATGCCACAGACCAAAGAGGCGATTTCACACGCCAAGGCGGCGGACGTGCCGATGATCTTTGCGATCAATAAGATGGATAAGCCCGATGCCAACCCCGACAATGTCAAGTCGCAATTGGCGGAGATGGGCATCCTCTCGGTCGACTGGGGCGGTGAATACGAATTTGTACCCGTATCGGCGCATACGGGACAGGGCATCGACGAGCTACTCGAGACGATCTTGTTGCAAGCCGAGGTGATGGAGCTTCAGGCAAATCCGAAGCGTCGCGCCAAAGCGGTTGTGATCGAGAGTTCGCTTGAGAAGGGTTTGGGACCCGTTGCCAATATCATCGTCAAAAACGGTACGCTCAATGTCGGTGACAATGTGATCGTCGGTACCACCTTCGGGCGCGTAAGGGTGTTGAAGCTTGATGACGGCAGTAACGCCAAGTCGATCGGCCCTTCGACACCCGCCGCAGTCATCGGACTCAATGAAGTACCTGCGGCAGGCGAAATACTTGTAGCGATGCAGAGTGAAAAAGAGGCGCGTGAGCTTGCACAAAAACGTGCCGAGTATGAACGTACCAAAGAGCTCTCTAAGTCGACCAAGGTGTCTTTGGATGAGCTTTCCGACTTGATTGCCGAAGGCAAGATCAAAGCGCTGCCCGTCATCATCAAAGCGGATGTGCAAGGTTCGCTCGAGGCGATCAAAGGAAGTCTCGAGAAGCTCAAAAACGAAGAGGTGAAGGTGCAGATCATTCACGAGGGTGTCGGCGGCATCACCGAGAGCGACGTTACCTTGGCGGATGCGGGTGAGCATGCGGTGATCTTGGGCTTTAATGTGTGCCCGACGGGTAGTGTGAAGAAAAAAGCCAAAGAGTTGGGTGTAGAGATCAAAACCTACTCTATTATCTACGATCTTGTGGATGACGTCAAAGCGCTCTTGGGTGGTCTGATGAGCCCTGTTGTGCGAGAAGAGAGTCTGGGTCAAGCGGAGGTACGCGAGACCTTTACGATAGGCAAAGTAGGTACGATCGCGGGATGTATGGTGACCGACGGTATCGTCAAGCGCGGCGCAAAGGCGCGACTGATTCGCGACGGGGTAGTCGTCTACGATACGACCGTGTCGTCACTCAAGCGCTTCAACGAAGATGCGCGTGAAGTCAAGAGCGGCTACGAGTGCGGTATGATGCTCGAGAACTTCAACGATATCAAAGTAGGCGACGTGATCGAGTGCTACCAAGAGGTTGAAGAGCAAGCGACGATGGCATAAGGGGTGTCGCCATGACACAAGCGGAGATCAAACGCAAGCGCACAGAATCGATCCTAAAAGAGACGATCCCCGAGGTCTTGTCGACACTGGGTGATCCGCGCATCAATACGCTTACCGTCACCGAAGTACACTGCTCACGCGGTCGTAGTGACGCCAAGGTCTATCTGGACAAGGGATTTTTAAGTGAAGCGGAGCAGCACGAGGCGTTGCGTCAACTCAAAAAGGTTGCGCACTACATCCAAAACCGCATCAAAGAGAGTGAAGGGTGGTTTAAGGCGCCGAAGCTACATTTTCTTTTTGACGAACACTTCGAGTCGGTAAGCCGCATCGAGGCACTCTTCGAGCAGATTGAAAAAGAGAGGAAGAAAACGCGTGAGTGACTTGGAAAACGAGATAGCGGCGATCGTTGCCTCGCACGGTGCATCGCTTTACGATATCGAAACCCTGCGTGAAAACGACGAGACGATATTTCGTGTGACTATCGTCAAAGAAGGCGGCGTAGATCTGGAGAGTTGTGCCGAAATTTCGCGCGATCTCTCTCCCTTTTTGGATGTGCATCCGCCGATGCAAGGTGCGTATCGTCTCGAAGTGAGTTCACCGGGGATCGAACGTAAACTCACCAAACCTTCGCACTTCATCCACTCGGTAGGCGAGAAGATTAAAGTAAAAATACTTGGCGGCGAGAAACGCAAAGGCACGCTCAAAGCGGCAGACGAAGAGGGTATCGTCATCGAAACCAAAGAGGGCGAAGAGCGCCTCGGCTACGACCGGCTCGGTACGGTCAAAACCTACTTTGAGTGGTAAGTTTAGGCTTCTCCTCATTTTCTCCACAATCCTCTTTTATACTCGTAAAAAGGGGTTAAGATGCGTACATTTTCCATCATAGGCACTTTGTTTTTACTCTTTTGCATCATCTTGCAAGCCAAACCGTTAGTTAATAAGATTGACGATTGGGACGAAAATGCCACCAAGCCCAAGCATGATACGGTACGTATGATGCGTGCGATGCCGATGGCGGCGGCACCGATGATGAAACGTACTGTCGGTTTGGCTGTTGGCGGGGCGAAGGATCAAAACAACTTCATCGACAACCTTACATACGGTTACTTGCCCAAAACCGATGCGATAAGCTACGAGGGAGTCTTTTACGATCACTACTTTAAAACGGCACGGCATCAATCGTGCAAGGCGCTCTTTTGTCCGACATACGAGATAGCGAGTGCACCCGATCTCTTTACGGGCGAGAGGCGCTACTTTGTCAGCGTCGGTTTAGATAGCGGGCTTGATGTAAGTAAACTACACAGAAAGCCGCTCAATCTTGTCGTAGTCTTGGATATATCGGGCTCCATGGGTGCGGCATTTGATCGCTACTATTATGACCGAAAGCATCCGGCGAAAGCGCAAAAGAGCAAGATGCGTATCGCCACGCAAAGTATCGCCGCGATGACAAAACATCTACGCGACAATGACCGTTTCGGTGTTGTGCTCTTTGACGATACCGCCTACTTGGCAAAGCCGCTTCGCAGGGTGGGTGATACCGATATGGAGGCGATCCGCAGGCACATCTTGGCGCTCAAGCCGCGTGGCGGTACTAACTGGAGTGCAGGCTTTAAGCAAGCATTGGCGCTTTATAAAAAGGTGACCAAAGAGGGGTATGAAAACCGCATCATCTTTCTTACCGATGCGATGCCTAACCGCGGTGAACTTTCCAAAGAGGGTCTTTTGGGTCTAAGCAAAGCTGCGGCAAAAGAGGGGATTCATACGACCTTTATCGGCGTCGGTGTCGATTTTAATCCGACGTTAGTGGCGTATATATCCAAGGTGCGCGGCGCCAACTACTATAGCGTACACTCAAGCGAAGCCTTTGCCAAGCGTCTCGATAAAGCCTTTCTCTATATGGTAACACCGTTGGTGTATGATCTTGAGATGAAGTTGGTCTCAAATGACTTTGCGATCGATGCCATTTACGGTTCGCCCGATACCGACATCTCATCCGGTAACCTGATGCGCATCCGTACGCTCTTTGCGAGTGACAATAGCGAAGCGGGCGTGCGCGGCGGCATCGTTTTGTTGCGTCTTAAGAAGATCGGCAGGGGAGAGAAGATCCGTCTCAAACTGCACTATACCGATGCGCAAGGCAAGCGACATAGTGTCAACAGAGAGGTGAGCATGCATGATGCCGCGGTTCGTATCCCCTACTACCAAAGCAGTGCGATTCGTAAGGCGATCCTACTGAGTCGCTATGTGACATTGATGAAAAATTGGCTGATTGATGCACATGCGCAGTGTAACGATAGGGTACATTATGCACCGGTGCCCTTGCCGATGCTCAAAAAGCGTTGTATGATCTACCCGCCTTTGCGCCCCAGGTTTCGTAGGCTTTCGCAGTGGGAGCGTCGCTCTTGCCCGCTTCGCGTAAGCGAGGGGTATCGCAAACTTTTTGCCTACTTTGCACGACACTACAAGAGTGAAATGCAAGCTATAGGCGATAAGAGCTTGCAAAAGGAGCATAAGGTACTTCTGAAGCTTAGCAAGCAGCATGAAAAGCGTAAGAGAGATGATTGGCAACTGTAGGGTTCTAATCTTTCTTTGCTATGATATACACGGATAAAACAAAGAGAGATACCTTATGCAAGATGCCGTACCCGTTTCCGCCTTCGATGCTCTCTATATGCGCCTTGCCCTTGAAGAAGCGTGGAAATATCAGCTTTTGACCTATCCTAATCCCGCGGTAGGGGCTACGGTACTGCAC
>JALWQQ010000095.1 GCA_027083075.1 Campylobacteraceae bacterium | reverse complement strand
GTAACGGATAAGAAAAAAGCAGTAATTTCGCATCAGTAAAACTTATCTATATAGTTTCGTATGATATGATACTTTTATGTACTTCAACGACTACAAGATCAAAAATATCGCAGGCTTTTTGGCAAAAATCTTTTTGCGCAATCCACTGACGCCCATCTTGATCGTGGCGATTTTGGGACTTGGGCTCGTCTCTCTTAACACTATGCCGCGCGAAGAGGATCCGCAGATCGAAGTAAGCGGCGGCGCGGTGATCGTCGCACTGCCGGGTGCTTCGCCCAAAGAGATGCTCAATGTCGTCGTTAAGCCTTTGGAGCGAAAGATTCGCGAGATCAAGGGTGTCGAACATATCTATGCAACGGCGATGAACAACTTCGCGATGGTCAATGTGCAGTACTTCATCGGCGAAGATCGCGAATCTTCTAACCTCAAGCTCTATGACAAAGTGATGCAAAACATGGACAAGATGCCCAAAGGTACGATGATGCCTTTGGTCAAACCCTTCGATATCGACATCGACGTGCCGATACTGAGTATCGCCTTCTATCGTCTGCCCGGTAAGAAACTCGATGTGGTTGAGCTCTATAAGACGATCCGTGAACTTCAAACCGAGATCAATGCGCTGGACAATGTCTCGAAAACGACGCTTAAAGGGGTCAAGAAGCCGCAGTTTAACGTACTGATTGATATGCATAAACTGGCGGCGTACCATATCTCTTTGGGGCAGGTAGCACAGGCGATCAAGGCGATCTCTACCAACGCCCCTTTGATCGATACGGAAAATAGTCGTAAAAAGTTGGTGGTATTCGGTGTCGAAAATGCGATCGATACGATTGAAGACCTCCAAGAGCTTATCATTGCTCAATATATGGGTGCGCCGATCTACTTGAAAAATATCGCCAAGGTAGAGTACGGCTACGACATTCAAAACTACCAAGAGGCGTTGATAAGCTATCAAGAGGGGATGGAGCGTGAACCCGAAAAGATCAAAAAGCATGAAGATGAAGCGGAGCGAAACGCCACCTTCGAGCCGCTTGATTTTCAGATCACGATGACGGTCTCGAAGCTCAAAGGAACCAACGCCGTTGTTGTAGCCGACGAAGTGGTGAAGAAGATCAAAGCTTCCAAAGAGCGGCTTCGTAAGGCGGGGGTGGGGTATATCGTGACCCGAGACTATGGCGAGCGCGCCAACGAGGCGGTCAACGAGTTGGTGCACCACCTTGAGATCACCATCTTGATCATTATGTTGATCCTTATCCCCTTCCTCGGCTGGCGCGAATCGATGGTGGTGACGGTAGCGGTGCCGATGATTTTGGCGGCAACACTCTTTTTTGCCCAGATGGGAGGGCAGACGGTGAATCGCATCACACTCTTTGCCTTTTTGCTCTCATTGGGACTCATCGTCGATGATGCGATCATCGTGATCGAAAATATCCATAGACGACTGCACGAAGATATCGGCAACAAACCGATCGATCAGATCATCGTCGAGGCGACCGACGAGATCGGTCCTTCTACCAATATCGCGACGATCGCGATCATTCTGACGATGGTGCCGATGGCGTTTGTGGGCGGAATGATGGGGCAGTTTATGAAGCCGATCCCGCTCAATGTCCCCGTCGGTCTCGCCGTTTCACTCTTTGTCGCCTATGTCTTTGCTCCCTACCTGGCAAAGAAGTGGATCAACTTCAGAAAGATCAAACGTCAAGTGGAAGCACATCGTGCCGAGAAAGGAGAGCGGCATGGGTAGATTTGAAGCCTTTCTCTACGCCATCTTGCAAAGCCGTAAAAAGAAGCTGTTGGTGATCTTGATCGTGCTGCTCTCTTTGATGGGGTCGGTGATGATGCTTCCGACAAAGCTGGTGCTTGCGAAGATGCTTCCGGGCAAGAGCGCCAACACCTTTACCATCTACATCGACGCGCCGACGGATGCTTCGATACACGAAACCAAGGCGGTGGCGCAGTGTGTCGTCTCACAGCTTCAAAAGGAGCGCGAAGTGACCGATATGGAGGTCTTTTTGGGGCAGGGTGCGCCGCTCGATTATGCGGGCTTGGCAAAGGGTAGCGCCTTTAAGCGCTTTCAAAACCAAGCCGAGATCGTTGTCAATCTTACCGACAAGCACCATCGTGACGAAGCTTCGTATATGATGGTCCACCGTATCCGTCCCGAGATACAACGGCGTTGCGAACAGGTCAAGCCCGGTACCTCTATCAAGTTTATCGAGATGCCTTCGGGACCACCGACTTTGGCAACGATCGTCGTCGAACTCTATGCCAAGGATGAATCGCGTCTGCGCCATATCACACAGCGCGTTGTCTCTATCCTCAAAGAGACCGAAGGACTGGTCGATGTCGATAGCATGCTTGACGAGATCTACCCGACCTATCTACTCTCACCTGACAAAGAGAAGATCATCCAAAGCGGCTTGGGGATCGATCAGGTCAATCAAATCATCTATCTGGCGTTCAAGGGGATGCCCGTTGCGGTAAAAAATACCAAAAACCAACAAGATCAGATCCCCATCTTCGTGCGTTTGGACGAATCGTCTCGTAAGATCTACGGAGAGAGCAAGGCGGCACTGGAGCGCAAGCTTGGCTCTTTACGTTTGATGAACCGAAGAGGGCGCATGGTGCCGCTTAAGGAGGTAGTGACGATCAAGCGTGTTGACTCGTCACCTTCGATCATGCGCAAGGATCTAAAAAATGTTGCGATCGTTACCGCCGAGTGCGATATGGTCTCTCAGGTCTATCCGCTGCTTGATGCGCGCGCCAAGATGATAGAGGCGCTACGCGACGAATACAATGTCACCAAGGTACCGGGTATTACCACTTATATGTTCGATCTGATCGCCAAGGAGAAGCGAAGCGGCGAGAAGATATTGATCCGTTGGGACGGTGAGATGAAAGTGACGCTCGATACCTTTCGCGATCTGGGCGGCGCTTTTATCGCGGCACTTATTTTGATGTTTTTGCTCATGGTAGTCTATTATCGCTCTTTTGCACTCAGCGGTATCGTCTTGGCAGGAAGCTTTCTCTCGATCATCGGCGTGATCGTTGGGCACTGGATCACCGATAAGATATCGCTGGCGATCAAAGATGTCAACTTCTTCTTGACCGCCACATCGCTGATCGGCTTTATCTCTTTGATGGGCATTAGTGCGCGTGGATCGTTGCTACTCATCGACTTCTCACGTGCTTTGATGAAAGGGGGGATGGAGAAAAAGCGCGCTATTGCCAAAGCGACCGCTACACGCGCCAAACCCATCTTAATGACCGCAGTGGCGATCATCTTGGGTTCACTGCTACTCTCGACCGATCCGATCTTCGGCGGTTTGGGCATCGCGCTGATCTTCGGTTCGATGGCGGCAACCGCAGTAGCGCTCTTCTTTATCCCCGTCTTGATGGACAATGCCAAAGCGATGGATCCGAAGTTTTTAGAGCTATGTGAAGAGGATCCTCTGGAGGGCGAAGAGAAGCCCGCGCCTTGGTGCATCCTTACCGACAATATCAAGAAATGGATACAAGGCAAAAAGCATTGTGAATCCGGCAATGAAAATGATGCGTAGTCCCCGACACTATCGTATCGACAATACTTTTGGGTACAATATCTTCCAAAAACGGAGCATACTCAGTAATGAAAAAAGCGGTCTGTATCATCTCCGGCGGGATGGATAGTGCACTTGCGGCGTGGATCGCAAGGGACGAGGGGTATGAGATCTTTGCGGTACACTTCGACTATGGGCAGCGTACGGAGAGTAAAGAGCGCAGTGCCTTTCGTGCGCTTAGTGATGCTTTGCAAGTATCACGACGCTATGAGATTGCGCTACCCTTTTTTGAGCAGATCGGTGCCTCTGCATTGACCGACAAAAGCATCGATGTTCCGACAAGTGGGTTGAGCGAGGGGATACCCGTCACCTATGTACCGTTTCGTAACGGCATCTTTCTCTCTATCGCCGCCTCGATCGCCGAGAAGGAGGGGGCGGAGGCGATCTTTATCGGCGTCGTCGAAGAGGACAGTTCGGGCTATCCCGATTGTCGTGAGCGCTATATCGAAGCGATGCAAAAGGCTATCAATCTTGGTACGAAAGAGGAGACGCGCATCACGATACGTATGCCACTCGTTCATCTGCAAAAATCGCAGATTGTCTCCGAGGCGATCAAAAGAGGGGTGCCTCTGGAGCTTACGTGGTCGTGTTACCAAAATGAGGAGAAGGCGTGTGGGGTATGTGACAGTTGTCGCTTGCGTTTGCGCGGATTTGAGCTGGCAGGCGTAAAAGACCCGATACCCTATGTGTCACAACCCCTTTGAAGTCCATTGGCGATAAAGGTAAATTCGTAGCGCCTATCGGGGTAGCGTTTGAGCCCCTCTTCGATAAACTCATTGCGTGTGATCTGCCTGTCCCAGAGGCGATAGAGTAGGGTTTTGAACCACGCTTTTTTTTCGTCGGTATCGAGTGCCAAACGTTTGTAGTTCGGATCTTTGCGCGTACTGAGCGCTACCTTGATCATCTCTTTTTTGAAAACCGCTGCTTTTTCGGGAGTCGGGGCTTCGAATTTTCTCGATGAGAGATCTGAAATCGCTTTTGTTTCATGCTCTGTTTTGATCTGCTTTGACTCTTTTGGTGCTTGCGGTTTTGGTTGCACGGCATTTTGGCAACCGATGAGAAGCACTAGAAGTGGTATGATGCTGATATATCTTTTTTTACGAAGCATTCCCATCCCCTTATAATCTGTGTTTTCATTCTTCTTCCTTCTGAACCGTATCGTAGTCGAAGATATGTTATAATCTGCTTAATGATGCCGCCAATGGGGGCAAATGGAGGAGCGGGTATGCGCATTTTGGCGAAATCGCCACGGGCACAAGAGGCGAGACGACTGATAGAGCGACTGCAGCTACACTTTGTAGAGGGGCTGAATGAGATAAGCAAGCACTACGGTCAAGGAGTCGGCGCGCAAAGTGTCGAGTGGTTACGCGACAATGGTCGCTGTGGCGGTGGAATGCGCTATGAACTGCGCGATGCAGAGGTGTATAATCGCGGTTCGGTCAATATCTCTCAAGTACACTACGAGGCGATCGAAGAGAAAGCACTCAACTCCGCTACCGCCATCTCCACGATCATCCATCCCGACAATCCATATGCACCTTCGATACATCTGCATATCTCATATACCGAATACAAAAAAGGCGACGGCTACTGGCGGCTCATGGTCGATCTCAACCCTTCAAACCCGACCGAGTGGAGCAAGGCGCGTTTTGAGGAGGCGTTAGCCGAAGCAAGCGGTGCACTACTCGAAGAGGGGAGTCGCCAAGGAGATCGCTACTTTTATATCCCCGCACTCGAGCGTACACGCGGTGTAAGTCACTTCTATCTTGAAGGCTACGACAAAGGTAGCTTCGAGGCACAACTCGCTTTGGCAGATCGTTTCGGACATACGATGATCGATGCCTACCTTGAGATCTTGCGCCAATCGCTTGAGCGCTATGCCGATCGCAAGGAAGAGATGGCGGCGCGCGAAAAGCAGTTGGCGTACCACACGCTCTATCTCTTTCAAGTTTTGACACTCGACAGGGGTACGGTTGCAGGACTTTTGGTGCACGATGAGAACGATGTCGGCATCATGGGCTCTTTGCCCTCGCATGTCGATAGAGAGCTCCTATCATCATGGGAAGAGCACATGCCCTCGCCGCAAGAGAAGTTGCTACGAGCAATCGTCGATGCGCTACCGGAGCAAACCCCTTCGCCCATAAGCGTAGAGGTCAAAAAGCGCTTAGCACAAGCGGTCAGAGAACACTATCGCAACTATCCCGAAGCGCTTTCGCTGCAAGCAAGCGGCGAAATCGTGCCGCCGACTGTGGAGAATCATCTGAAATAACCCGCGCTTCTCTCTTTTTTGATCTTGTCGTACGGAGCGACAATCCCGTTCATAGAGATATAGACACCCTCCTTTTCGATCGCATATAAAAATCCTATCGCCGCGCCGAAGTTGGCGGCCGCTTCGGTAGTGTCGATAGAGAAGGGTACCATTGCGCCGGTGAGTACGATACACTTTTCAAGTTCCGCATCCGCAAGATAGGCGGCGGTTTGATCGATCGTATCCGTGCCGTGGATGATGACGATCTTTTTGGCATCGTCGCTACTGATGCGCGAAAGCAGATCGATACGATCACGCATATCCATCTCTAAACTATCTTTACCGATAAGCGGTATGTAGCGGTACTCGGGGGCACGCCAGCGAGTTAGTAGTGTTTTGAGCGCTTGTGCACGCTTTTCAACATAGAGTTCACCTTTGATCGGGTCGTATCGTTTATTGAAGGTGCCGCCGGTGTCGTAGATCGCTATTGTTTCCATAACAGCATTGTACCCAAAGCGGGTTTGTTTCGTCTTGTGATATAATAAAAGATCATGAAAAAAATAGCGATCTTCTTTTTTACTTTTTTACTTTTTGTCGAAGCTGCGGATCGTTTTGTGCGCATCGGCGATGCGGTTCGTGATGCAAAAACAGGTCTTCTGTGGCAAGATAGCAAAGAGAATATGACGACAAGATATGATC
>JALWQQ010000094.1 GCA_027083075.1 Campylobacteraceae bacterium | reverse complement strand
TGCGCTTCCCATATCTCTGGCGTACACAGAAGGGCGACAGGGCGGACGCCCGAGGCAAGTATGACCTGACTCACGCGTATCGAGTCGGCGACAAAGAGCCCCTCCTTGGAGACGATGCGATCGCGCAGTGTACGAAAGGGAAGCAGTGCATCGCTATCGATGCTTTCGAGACGAATGATTTGCATGCCGTGATGGTAACACAATTTTCATTTGGTAACATATATCGGATACTTTTTATCCTATTTACCTCTCTTGGAACATTTTTCTAAAATTCGTTCCGTTTTATGCTACACTAAATCATCATAAGTTTCGAAGGAGGATCCATGAGCGAAGAGATCTACTATCCCGACCCCGAGTTTGCCAAAGATGCGCGCATCAACTCGATGGAGCAGTATTGGGCGCTGCAAAATCGTGCCAAAGAGGATTATGAAGGTTTTTGGAAAGGGTATGCCGACGAGAAGATCGACTGGTTGGCGCCCTATGAAAAGGTGCTTGACGAGAGTAATGCGCCCTTCTACAAGTGGTTTGTCGGCGGAAAGCTCAATGTCTGCAACCAGTGTGTCGACAGACATCTTGAAAGACGCGGCGATCAAACGGCGATCTTGTTTGAAGCCGATAACGGCGAAGTAGCGCATATCAGCTACCGACAACTTAGTGAACGCGTCAACAAAATGGCGAACCTGCTTAAAAATCATTTTGGCGTAGCCAAAGGCGATCGCGTCGTGCTCTATATGCCGATGATCCCCGAAGCGGCCTACGCGATGTTGGCGTGTGCACGCATCGGCGCGATCCACTCGGTGGTCTTTGGCGGCTTTTCTGCCGAGGCGCTCAAAGATCGCATCGAAGATGCGGGCGCGAAGCTGGTGATCACCGCCGACGGCGCCTTTAGAAAAGGCAAACCCTATCTGCTCAAACCTGTTGTCGATGAAGCGCTCTCACAAGGGGGCAATTCGGTCGAAAAGGTGCTGGTCGTACGCCGCAACGGTGAGTCGATTGCGATGCAAGAGGGCAGAGATGAGTGGTATCATGATCTGATCGATGCACAAAGCAGCGAATGCCCCTTCGAGGTGATGGATAGCGAAGATCCGCTCTTTTTACTTTATACTTCAGGGAGCACCGGCAAACCCAAAGGGGTGCAGCACTCTCAAGCGGGCTATATCCTCTGGGCGCAGATGACGATGGAGTGGGTCTTTGATCTGCGCGAGGGTGACGTCTTTTGGTGTACCGCCGATATCGGTTGGATCACGGGACACACTTACATCGTCTATGGTCCTTTGGCAGCGGGCACGACAACGGTGATGTTCGAGGGGGTTCCCACCTATCCCGATGCGGGACGGGCGTGGAAGATGGTCGAAAAGCACAAGATCACACAGTTCTATACCGCACCGACGGCGATCCGTATGCTGCACAAACTCGGTGCCGACGAGCCTGAAAAGTACGATCTGAGCACCATTCGCGTACTCGGTACCGTCGGTGAGCCGATCGATCCGCCGGCATGGAAGTGGTATCATGACGTGGTCGGAAGAGGGCGCGCGGCGATCGTCGATACCTACTGGCAGACCGAAACGGGCGGTCATATGATCAGCCCGCTTCCGGGC